>NZ_JBEKBF010000014.1:0-138262 GCF_050015535.1 Binatus soli (SeqCode)
GCAGCAGACCCTCGACCAACGTCGCCGGCTGCACTACTCAACTGCAGCCTCAACCTCAACCCAGATGGGCCAGATCCTCTCTTAAATCGATTGCTGACTTGTCCAAAAGGTTCTGACGACGTACAATTCAATTGAGCGCCATTGGCTGCAAGCAGACCAATAACCCAGCAACGATTGAATTGATGCGTCACTTTCTTCATTTTCTAGGTACATTGTTTCCCCTTCCTGAAGGCGAGTGTCAATTGAAACAAAATCGCCTTCCGTCAAGGGGATACTCACCCCTGCGGCGAGATTCGACTCACTTTGACTCAAGCGCCCGGAGAAAATGCTCGAGCACCGCAAATTGCGCGCCGCTATCTGTCTCGGGCTTCCAGAGCTTGTGCAGCATCGAACCATGGAGCAACGCGATCAGCGTCAGCGCAATCGCGTCGGCATCGAGCTTTGATGTTATCCGCTTCGCCTCTTGCGCGCGTCTGATAAGCTGAGCCAGATGCGCGCGCGGTTGCTCCAGCCCCTCCTGCACCGAAGCTAGAATGGTTGGATTGACAAGCGCCTCGGACCACGTTTGCAGAGCGATACGCCGCTTATCGGCGCTCTCAAGCGTCAGGTATCCGTCGGTGAATTTCTTTGCTATCTGCCGCAGATCATTAATCGGGTCTTTCGTCTCGGGTCCCTCGCCCATCATGCGCAGCTCGTCCTCATGGCGCTCTTGTGCAACGGCGAGCATCAGTTGGTCTTTGCTGTTGAAATAGCTGTAGATGCAGCCTGCGCTTAGGCCCGCTTGCGCGAAAACATCCTGCAATGTCGTCTTGTCAAATCCCCTCCGGGCAAAACAGGCTCTTGCGGCGGCGAGAATCTGCGCGCGGCGGGCGGCTTTGCGTTCTTACTTAACGCGCGGCACTGCTATTTGCCTCCGTTGTCATGACTTCCGCTAGAACCGCCCTGTAGAACTCGTAGCCGATAAGCATCTCGGCGTTCGGCATGTACATGCGCCGGTACTCGGCTGCGCTGACATCGGCAATCAGCCCAATGCCCTTATTCGTGAGGTATCCCGCAACCTCCTTGGGATGAAAGCCGAAGGTCCACGGCTCGCCGTAATCCCGCAGCCGCTTCATTAGTCGCTCAAGCCCTGCCGAATGGAACGAACCGTTTATGGCATCGGAATGAACATAGGTGAAAATCACCTTCGATCCTGGCGGCGTGCTGCCGGCGAAAAAATCGAACATCGCGCTTACGGACGCCGCATCCAGATAGTTCGTGACGCCTTCCCACACGAAGAGCGTCTTGGCGTTGGTAGAAAAACCCGCGCTTACGAGACGGTTCTCAAGACGATCTTTCAGAAAATCGATCGGAACTCGCTTTAGATTTCCCGGCCGCCCGTCGTTCCTCAGCACACCTCCCTTGAAGGCGATCATCCGAGCGCGATCGACTTCGAAGGTCGGAACACTCGCCAATTCCTTCATCCGAAGCGCCCGGCAGTCGAACCCCGCACCGAGAATCACGACTTGTCCGATGCCGCCTGCGAGTGCCTGGCGAATCCAATCGTCGATCAACCGCGTCCGCGCCGCTCCAGATGTGCGGGCGCCCGGCGCCTGGCGATCGAAATAATGCTCCAGCAGGCGCCGGACCGCGGGAATGCGTGCCAGCGAGACAAGAACTGGCTGCCATCCCGGAAGAAATCGCTTTGCGAACGGATCGCTGAAGAGACGCTCGCGCTGTGGCTTTACAGTTTCGAGCGCGCGGATGGCCGCCATGTTTCCGGCCGTCCGGCTCAAACCGCCATCTTCGGGGCGCACACGGCCGCGTAAGGTCATTTGGACGGATACTCCACAGCCCGCATGCAAATAAAACGGATAACCGTACTATTATGTTTTATGTTGCCCCGCAAGCACTTCCGGCCGCAGGCGTCGTTACCGACGTATTGAGTGCCTGCCTCACATCCCGCGGCTCATCGGCGCTCGTTGCCGCGCGGGTTGTTGGCTAGTATTGATTTGTCGGGTCGATGTGTTGGGGAGGTGGTGTGTGATGAAAGCTCTCTCGCCGTCCGGCGAATCCGTCGCCGGAATTTCCGCCGGCCGAAAATTTCGCGGACGGTTTTGGACATTTGTATTTATCGCCGTGGCCGCCGCGCTCGCCGCGTTGACGTCCTCGCACGCTGCTTTTGCTGCGCGCCGTCATCATGCCGGCGCCGCGCCCGCCGAAGATGAGAGCGCCAGCGCGTCGAACACCGGCCTGCAAGGTCCTTACACCGAGGCGTGCGTGCTCGAACCCGTCACCGGCACAGTCATCTTCGAGGCTAACGATCACACACCGTGGCCGACTGCGTCGCTGGCCAAGATGATGCTGATGCTGATCGTCGCCGATAAAATCCACGACGGTTCGCTCAAGCTAACCGACAATGTAACCAGCTCGCGCAAAGCGGCCGCGATGGGCGGTTCGCAAGTCTATCTCAAGGAGGGCGAGACGTTTTCCCTCGACGACATGATGAAAGCTGTTGTCGTGCACTCGGCCAACGACGCGGCGGTGGCGGTCGCCGAATATATCGCGGGCTCGACTGACGCATTTGTGGTGATGATGAACCAGAAGGCCGCCGCGCTCGGGATGAAGGACTCGCACTACTACTCGGTGCACGGTCTGCCACCCGCGCGGGGACAATCGGCCGACGTCGCCAGCGCCTACGACCAGGCAATTCTCGCGCGCGAGCTGCTCAAATATCCCGACGTGATCCGATGGTCGTCGATCGACACCGCGCCGTTTCGCGCCGGAAAGTTCGAGCTGCGCAACACCAATCACCTGGTGCGGACGTATCCGGGATGCGACGGCCTCAAGACCGGATTCTATGACAAGGCGGGATTCAACGTGGTTGCAACCGCAAAACGCGGCGACCTGAGGCTAGTCGCGGTTGTGCTCGGCAGCCAGCACAAGTTGACGAATTTCAAGGAGGCGGCCGAGATGCTTTCGCAGGGATTTCTCAACTACGAGATGCATTCGGTCGCAAAGAAGGGCACGCCGGTCGCGCAATCCGTTGCGGTGACCGACGCCGAAACTGCCAGCATCAAGCCGGTTTGGGCCGGCGACGCAGGCGTCTTCGTCAAGCGTGGCGACGCGAACAACGCGATCAAGGTCGATTACAATCTGCCGCCTTCGATCGAGGCTCCCGTCAAGGCCGGCCAGCAGATTGGCACGGCTAATGTGACCGCTGGCGGCAAATCGGTGGCCACGATCGCGCTGCTCGCACCTTCCGATGTCGCCAGGAAAGCTTCGCTGACTAAACGTCTATTAAGTATTTTCTGAGTTCAAGTTATTGAGATTTGGTCCATAAGCAACCCGTTCGGTTAGGTTATGAACCTCATGCATGTTAAACTCGGTTCCGTCGCTCTGCCTGATGACTCCAAAAGAAAAATTCTACCGCGCCTATATGGATTTCTTCGAGACTGCGGAGCGCAAGCGCCGCTGGAATCTCTTCGACGATGTCCCGTGGGACAAGCTTTCTCCCCGCGCCAACACCGAGGAACGCGCGATTCGCATCGAGACGTATTGCGCCGAGGAGATGTACTTGCCGGACTACAACGCGGCCGGTATCAAGATGCTGCGCGGCGTGTTTGGGCTCTCATGGTTTCAGACCGCATGGAGCTACGAGGAATCGCGCCATGGACTCGTGTTCCGCGAGTACCTGCTTCGCTCCGGGCTGCGCACGCAGGAGCAATTCGACAAGTTGGAGACCGATGTATTCTCGCGCTCGTGGAAACTTCCGTTCGCGACGCAGCGCCGGATGAGTTGCTACGGAGCGCTGCAGGAAGCGGCGACCTATCTCGCCTATCGCGCGCAAAAGGATCGCGCGGAACTGGAGAAAGACCGGACGCTCGAGGCAATTTTCTTTCTGCTCAGCCGCGACGAGGCCGCTCACGCCGGCTTCTACCGCGAGATGATCGCGATCGAGATGGCCGAAGACCGTATCGGCACGCTGGCGGATCTCGCGCACGTGATCGCGAATTTCAAGATGCCGGGTGACGGTCTGATTCCGAATTATCACGAAAACCTCAGAATCGGCGGCGGTGGGATCAGTCCACGCCTTTTCTTCACGCGGGCAGTGCTTCCATTGCTCAAGCAGTTGGGCACCAACCGCGACGAACTCAAGAGCGCCAGCGCTGCAGCGCTTCCACTGCGGGTTGCGCTTTAGCAGGCGCGATCCAACGCGATATAATCTCATCCGGCTGAATCGCCGCTTGATGCGAACTCGATTGCGATGAACCGGAACCGACTCCTGATTGGCGCCGCGGCCATCCTTCTCATTTGGGTTGGCGGCAACCTTGCGCTTCATTTCGGCCAGAAGCGCCACAATCGTCTCGACTACAATATCGACCAGCTTTTCCCACTGGACAAACCGCCGCCGCCCGGCGAGATCTATGCCTCGACGCTGGCCGCGATCATGGACCATGAGCTGCACACGGGCTTCGGGTGGCGTCCCAACGATTTCTTCCTGTGGGGCCCGAAAGTCGCCGCCGACAACAATTCCGATCGCCAACTCGGAATCATCCAGGCGGTGCGCGAAACCACTCGCATCTTCAAGGATCACCTGACCAAGGTTTCCTCGAATCAGTACGATCCTAATCTTGTGATCGCCGACACTGACTTTCGAAACGACGCCGAGAAGTGGATACTGCCGTCGGCCGAAAGCAAGTACGACGACGGCATCAAGCATCTGCGGATGTACGTCGCCGGGTTGCACACCACGCCGCCGTCGTCGCGCGAGCTCAACACCCGGGCCGTCGAGTTAGTCCGATTGGTCCAGACGTGGACCGATCTGCTTGGCGACGCGCACGCGAACCTGTACCGGTCCACAAAGGACGACGGCAGCCCGGTCCATAGCTGGGACTGCGACCATTATTTCTATCACTCGCAAGGTTACGCGCACGTGATGTATCACATGATGCAAGCGCTCGAGCGCGAATACGCGGGGCAGCTTAAGGACGACCCGGTCCTGAAGACACTGTTCGACGATTCGATCGACGCGCTGGGCAAGGCCGCCGTCTTGAAGCCATTGATTGTCATGAACGGCGCGCCCGATGGACTGTTCGCGAATCATCGCCGCAACCTCGACGGCTACATCACCGAGGCGCGCCAGAAGATGTACTCGATACGCGAAGAACTGGAACGCTCCCCGCTCTAGCGGATGCGCTACAGCTCGATGAACGGACAGAGCAGCATCACGCCGCCGCGCACGAGTATTTCGATCATCGCAGGCGCCCACCGGTTTGGGATGCCAAGCGCGCCTGCGGCTGCGCGAATCGCCCACGGCGTCGAGGCCTCCGCGCTGCCGGGCCGAAGATCCAACCACCTGCGCTCGGCACGATAGGTCACCAGTTGGTGGCGCTGATGCTCGGCGATATGCGCACGATCGCGCGCGATCGCCACCGCGGCTGACAGCCCGCCGACTTCGTCGATGAGTCCGCACTCCTTCGCCGCAAGACCGCTCCAGATGCGCCCCTTGGCAACGGCTTCAGTCTGCTCGAGGCTGAGCCGCCGGCCTTGCGCGACCTTCGCGATGAACGCCGAGTACAGATGACCGATGGTTTCATTGAGCTGTGCGAGCTCGCCGTCGGTCATCGCGCGCGCAATCGACATCGCATCGCTGTTGGGCGCGCTTTTCACGAAATCGAAATGGACGCCGAGTTCGCTGAGCAGATTGCCCAAGTTGAACTTCGCGTACACGACCCCGATGGAACCGGTGATCGTCGCGGGTTCCGCTACAATCGCGTCGGCGCCCGCCGCCACGTAATAGCCGCCCGAGCCCGCCACATCGCCCATCGAGACTACGACAGGCTTGCCGCGCCCCTGTGCCTCGCGCACGGCCCGCCACACCAGGTCGGCGCCAACCGCGGAGCCGCCGGGTGAATTTACGCGAAACACTATTGCGCTTACTCGTTCGTCGCGCGACGCGCGATCGATTTGCGCGGCCGTCGCGACGCCGCTGATAAATTCGCCGGTCGCAGGCGCGTCGCCCGAAATTACCGGACCGCTGGCGTGGACGAGTGCGATTCTCGCGCGCCGCCCGCGCTCACGGGTAAAGACAGCGTGGCGCCGGTATCGCGCCATGCTGGCGAACACTTTGCGCTTTGCCTCGGGATCGAATTCGGCGCGGATGTCTTCGATGTAGCCTTCGCGGTCGATCAGATGATTTTCGACGGCGAACTTTGCGCTGACGAATCCCGCTGCGATCAGCTCGCGGGCGCGTTCCGTGGTCAGTTTCCGGGCCGATGCGATCGTCTCGGTCAGGATTTTTTCCCAGTCCGCGACGATCGCCTCCATGCTCTCGCGCACCGCCGGCGACATCGTGTCGCGCCCGAGAGTATCGGCAGCGCCCTTGTACTCTTTCCATTGCAGCGTTTGCGCCTGGATCTTCAGCTTGTCGAGCGCGTTTTTTAGAAAAACGCCGCCGGTCGCCACGCCGAGCATCGTGAGCATCGTGTCCGGATTGGCGACGATTTCTCCCGCTCCTGCGGCGACCAGGTATTCGCGCAGCCCCGCGCTATCGCCTCGCAACAGCGCGATCACCCGCTTGCCGCCCGCCTGCGCGGCGCGCAGCAAGCGGTGGATTTCGTGTGCGGTGGCCAGACCGGCGCCGAATTCCGCGATCTCGACCACGATCGCACGAACGTCGTCATCGATGGCCGCCGACTCGAACACGTAGCGTAGATGGTCCAGGCTCTGCGCGCCGCGGCGCATGAGCTGATCGAGTGGCGAGCGAGTCACGTCCTCTTCGATCGGACCCGCCAGGCGAACTACCACGACGGCGTCACGCGGGATTTGCGCGGGCCTGACGACGGCAAACCAGAACGCCGCGATCATGGCCCCCGCTACTCCAAGGATGGCGATTCCCGCCTTCCAGTCTCCGGCCGCGCACGCAACCGTGCCGACGGCACTCAAAATCGTGACAATAATTGCGAGTCGAACCTCGCGGCTTATCCACAATCGTTCGATAAACGGATTCTTCATCGGTCGCCTTTTTTGATCGCTGCAAATACACTAGCGTTTTCGGATGCTCAGGTCTGTCCTCATCGTGATTCTTGGGTTGGCTGCCGTGAGCGTTGCGTCGTGCTCGACTGCGAACGTCCACAAGCCCGCGCCCCCCCCATTTGTCGGCCGTGCGACCACCCTGGAGGTCACACACGGCATCAAGGTGCTGACCAACGTCGGGATGCCGAATGGATTCGCGCCGATTCCCACGCGTCCTCCCATCTGGCTCGAGGAAGGCGAAGAGATTGGCGTCGTCGGGACCCAGGCCGGGCACACAATTATGTATGGCCTGGGAGGCGCCGCGTGGCGAAGCGGCCGTATTCTGGCCGCGGAGACGGGGCCGGCCGCGGCCGAGGAGGGAACTATCGCGGACCTCGCCGCGAGCCCCAACGGCCTGACGCTCGCGACCGCAATGGTCGCGCCGGACGGCAATCGAGTCGATGTGATTATTCGCGACCTAATCGCCACTGGCGCGGGCAGCGTGATCGCGAGCTTCAATGGCCGGTACGATTCCATCTCGATGAACTGGCTGAACAACGCGACGATCGCGCTTGCGCTACGACGGCATCCCGAACCGCTCGAGTCCGGCCTCAACGACGAAGCGCCGAAGTCCGATCCGGATCAACCTGACGTCGAAGCGCCGCCGAATCGGGCGGATGGGTTGCAGTTGATCGTCGTCACCGGCGCCGGTTCCGTCGCACCGCTGAAGTTTTCATGCCCGATGTCGGCGCTGAGTTGGAGCACGCATGGTGTTTATGCGGTCGGCCAGGGCGATACGGGCGCTCAGCCGGTCATCCTCGATCGGCGCAACTCCACCTGCATCAAATTTCACGTACCCACGCCGATCCACGTGCTCGATTGGGACCAGGACGACGAAGGGTCATTCCTGTATGTCGGGCCCGACGCGTCGCGCCGTACGATTGGCGTGTTCAAGTACAACATAGCGACCGGCGCAGAAAATTTGACGGGCGTATCGACGGGCGCGGCCGCGTTCACAGGCAGCAGCAACACGATCACGCTGGGCAATCAGAAGCTCACATTCAAGATGGCGATCGAGCGTCCCGAGGCTATGCTGCTTGCGCAGGTCGCAATATCACGACCCGAACAAAGCGAGCTCGATATGAGATCGCTGGGCTTCGACACTATGCCGGAAATGCTCGCGCAGAGCACGATGGAGTATTCGCGGGCTGCTGATGAAGCCGCGATGCAAGTCTATGCGCCGAGTCTGCCGGTGGCGTGGCGAAAAATCGTCACCTATTCGCTGAAATACGATAGTGCGTTTCTACTGGCCGAGGGTCCGGCGCGCGGCGCCGTCACGATGAGTTGGTCGCTCAAGGGTCGATGGCTGGCGTTTTTGGACGGCGACGCGACGGCGGGCACGGTGATGACTGTGCTGGTTCCGCCCCGGTAGCTTTTCTAGCTGCCCAACTGCGCGCGATTCTCCCAGTAGTCCGCCGCGGTCCGGAATGCCGCCGCGGCGCGCTCGAAACTCTCGAACACGACCAGGCCACGCGCGCGCGCAAGCTGCTTGCCCCGCGCCACGATCGCCTCGACGTGCGCAGGATGCATCACGACGGCAAATGGCTTTGTCGAGCGTCCCGCAAAATCCGCCAGCTTGTCGAGCAGGCCCGTGATTTCAGCCTCGTGGGTGGCCCAGCGCGCCGCACGCAGCCCCGTGCCAAGCTCCAGCACGATTGCGTCGATGACCGGATCGCGCTCGAGAATCTCGAGGATGCGATCGAGATTGCCCTGATCATGCCCCGCGCCGATCGTGCCGCCCGCGTCGAGCGGATTGCGGTAGCTGCCGCCGATTATGTTGAAGAACGTCTTCAGCTCGTCGTACGACGGCTCCGATAGCGCGGGAATATCGAGCCCCGCGGTCGCAAACGTGTCGGTGATTACTACGGATTGGCCGCCGGTCATCGCGACCAGCCCCATCCTCCTGCCGCCGATGCGCTTGGCGCGCGCGAACAGCTCGACCGCGTCCAGCATCGCATCGAGGCTCGCCACTTCGACCGCGCCGCTTTGCCGCACGACGGTGCGCCAGGTCGCCTCGGGAGTCGCGAGCGATCCGGTGTGCGAAAACGTCGCGCGGGCACCCGCCTCGGTCACCCCGCCCTTCCAGATGACCACCGGATGACGCTCGGCCGCGTGCCGGAGGCTGTCGAAGAAGCGCCGGCCGTCGCGCACGCCTTCGATATACATCCCGATCACGCGGGTCGCCGGGTCGGCCGCCATCAAGTCGATATAGTCGGCGGCTTCGAGCACCAGCACGTTGCCGATCGACGCCGCCTTGTTGACTTTGATCCCGTGGGTTGGCGCCTGGAGGCAAAAATTGATCGTGTGCGTGCCGCTTTGCGAGATGAAGCAGACGTCGCCCGGCTCGGCGGCTTTTTCTTCAGGAAAATTGCCCAGTCCCGCCGCCGGGCTGTACAGCCCCATGCAATTGGGGCCGACCAGCGCGATCTCCGAGTTGATCGCGATGTCGCGAAGCTCAGCTTCCAGACGGATTCCCAGCTCCTCCGACGTTTCCGAAAATCCCGACGTAAAAAATCCCACCGCAGCCACGTGGTTGGCGATGCAATCCTTCAAAATTCGCGGCGCGATCTGCCGCGGGACCGCACTTACCGCGTAATCGACCGGCTCCGTGATTTCGGCCAGGCTCTGGCGGTTCTCCACGCCCATCGCTTCGATTCCCGGTATCTCGTTGGGATCGATTTGCACCGAGTAGAGCTTGCCCTTGAGATGCGCCATCGCGCGGATCCACAGGTACCCGCTCATCCGCTTGTCGCCGATGACGGCAACCACGCGCGGGTTGAACCCGCGCTCGAGATTTTTGAGCCGCGCTGCACGATGCGGGTCCGGCGCCGGCGTCTCGCTCGCGGGGGCGGCCAGCACGATTCGCGCGTCCAGGATTGCCAGACCGTCCTCATACGCGACTACAGGATTGAGATCCATCTCGGCGATTTCCGGATGAGTCGCGGCGATTCCCGAGACGGTCTCGAGAATCGAGACGATCGCGTCGATATCGACGCCCGGCTGACCGCGCACGCCGCGCATAATCCGAGCGCCGCGCAACCGCGCGAGCATCGATGCCGCCTCACGCCCGCCAATCGGCGCCAGCGCCAGCGCCGTATCCTTCATCACTTCGACGAACACTCCGCCCAGTCCCACCATCACCATCGCGCCGAATCGATCGTCGCGGTACGTCCCTGCCAGCAGCTCGACGCCCGCCTTCGCCATCGGCTGCACGGCAACGCCTGCGAAGCGCGCGTCGCCGGCGCGTGCGGCGAGATTGCGGCGAATTCGCTCGAACGCATCGCGCACCGCGCCCTCATTGTCGAGATTCAGCTCGACGCCGCCCACGTCGCTCTTGTGACTCACATCCGGCGACAGCACTTTCAGCGCCACCGGGAATCCGAACCGCGACGCTGCTCGCACCGCGTCGTCAGCCGTTAAAGCGGCCTCCGGCACTACCACCGGCAGGCCGAGCGAATGCAGGATTCGCTTGCTCTCGATCTCTGTAAGAACGGTTCGTCCGCTGGAACGAGCCGACGATATTACCGACGAAACGATGGAGTCAGTCACGCTTGTCGCGTATAGCAGAGCCGAAGAACTATTTGAACCGCCGCGCAGCTTCTCCGCATGCCGACTCAGGCCCGCCCACACAGGAAAGTCTTCGTGACCCGCGCGCGACCAATCGCGCCGCGCTCGAGCGCATCCGCGCCGCCGCCGCGATTACGGCCTTGGCGCGACGAGATGCCGCCGCCGGTGTCGGCGCTGCGACCTCCTTCAGGCGTCTACAGCGTGTTGTTGGGGATCAACCGGGAGACCGTGAGATCCTGCGCAATTTCCGTGAAGATCTCGTTGAGGTTACTGGTCGGTCGAGCGGCTGAAATGCAGGAACTGGTGCCTCCCGTCGCTGTGTAGTCGGAGAAGAAGTTCAGCGGATTGGAGGCGATTTGCTGCATCGTTTCGCATGGGGTGATAGTAGGGCTGGTGTCATAAGTGCATCCCGATGCCTCCGCGCCGTAGGCGACTGAGTAGACGATGGTTCCCGCAGTCGCGGCGGCTTGGGCCGCCGTGATTGCCTGGTGGCACTCCTGCGCGGATGTGTAACTCGTCACCGTTCCGTTAAAGTCGCTTCCATTGGCAGTCGCATCGCCATCGCTGAGGATGATTATCACGTTCTTCGTATTCGGCCTTGCATTGGCGACGAGATACGCTTGTGCCGAATAAATTACGCCCGCATAGAAGGTTCCCGAGCCGCCCGGTGCGCCCACACCATTGCTGCAACCTCCACCAACCGCGATCACCGTGTCGGAGCTGGTGTTCAGCGCAGTCGCCGTGTCGGAAGTGCGGTAGTTGCTCGATAACGGAATGACCTCGTACACGGGCCCCTGGTTGTACTTGTCAATTAGAGGGTTTACGGTAGGGCAAGCCCATTCGTCTGGGACATACGTGGTCGATGACAGCCCTGGGAACACAAACAGGGCGACTTCATCGACCGGGTGCGCGACGTTGGTGCCGACTGTGGCCGTTTCTGCCGGGCTGGCCGTGCCGCAGCTTGCCAGCCCCCCGGGGCAGGGCGAGAGCGTGTTCAGCAGAACCCGGATGCCGCTCAACGCGCAGGAGATTCTTGAACTATGACATTGGCTGTCGGAGTCGGTATTAGTCATCGAATTTGTTGTGTCGAGGATGATTGCCACGTTGTACGGGCCATTATTTCCGCCCCTTCCGCTCGCCGTCGCGGTTGCCGAGATACTCCATGAATCGAAGCCAATCACCCTGGCGAATGTCGTCAGCACTGTTGCTGTCTCCGTCACGGAGACGGCGTTATAGTTCGCCAGAGAGGCGCTACAGAGGATTCCTTCGGTCGTCAGAGTGTTAAGGCACTTCGGCACAGCCGAAACCGTAACGTTGGTCAGCAGACTGGAAGTGGAATTGATGGCGTTTAAATTCCCAGTTACACCGCTGAAGGTCGTCGCGGTTCCTTCTACATAGCTTGCTGCTTCGCCTTGTGTGTCACCAGACGGAGCCGCGGTCAGGGCCGCGCCTGCCGCTAACGCCGCCGCTCGGGTTTGAGCCCGGAGCTGTTGATAGCCATAATAGAGACGGCCGGCGTCGATCACGAACCCGGCCATTCCGAGAATGCCGACTAAGGCCACCATCATCATCATCATCGACTGCCCACGCTGGCCGTCGCGCAACCGGCGGAAAATAGATTCATCGTTAAGCTTCATTGGATGGCCACCGCCGTTTGCGCCGTTAGGGTGCAGCTGGGCGCAGGGTTGAATACCAGAATTTTAAGGTTGCACGGATAAGTAACCGTTACTTGGGCGGTTTGGGCTTGCACTAGTGTCGCGCTAGTGCACGACGTCCCCGTATACGTCGACGTCGCCGTAAACGGATTTCCGCTCCCCAGCGCAACCTTGAACGTGAAATTCGACGGCGTGAGGTACGGCGCTGCTTGTTCGACCGCCGTGACGGTCGTGTTGCACGGGTCTGAGGTTTGCCCTCGGCTAATCGAAAGCTGCTGCGCACCGGCGGTTGTAGCATACGTCAACGCTATATAGTTATTGAAAGCAAGCCCGAACGTCACCGTGCCTACAAGGACGAGCAGCACCAACGGCAACACGTAGGCGAACTCAACCAGCGCCTGGCCTCGCTCTAATCTGCGACGGTTAAACTTTCCCATGGGTTCCCCCAGTATCAGGATCGGCACGCATCGGCTATGCCAGCCAAAATGTGTACGATGCTATGCTCTTTTTGCTGAGAATTATCCCAAGTTGGCTCGGTTGCTACATCGAACGGTGGCAACGCCGCGACATTCCGGCGAGCCATGGCGGCGGGATTAAGGGCCATCATGTGTCCTACCCCCTGCTCTATACATCCCCGGCGGGCGAAATGGTAGCCCCGTCCGGCAGAGTCGCGCATTGGGTCCATCGACCCGAGGCGCCACTCTGTCTGGTCAGTCCTCAAGCCGGTTCGGCGCCGACTAGAGTTGGTTGTCCACGCTCGTCAGTACGCTTTTGATGGTCGTACCCATCGTCTGGTATCCGGCGAACACCACAACCGCGACCGCCGCGAGAATCAGCGCATATTCAGTCATCGTCTGGCCCCGCGCCAACTCATCAGCCTTCACATACGCCTTTACATACAGTTTTCTGATCAGATCCATTTGATGTACCCTCTCTCCGTTTATTTCGTTAAACCAACTAACCGCGATTCTAGAAAAACCACCTATGCCGCAAATACCTGTAGCCGCGTCCAGCAGCGTCGCGCGCCGGACTAGAGTTCGTTGTTCACACTGCTCAGCACGCTCTTGATCGTCGTACCCATCGTTTTGTATCCGCCAACGACGATGGCCGCGACCGCCGCGAGGATCAGCGCATATTCAGTCATCGTCTGGCCCCGCGCCAACTCATCAGCCTTCACATACAGTTTAATGATCAGATCCATTCGGTGTCCCCGCCGCTCGTTTATTTTGCTGGAACAACTAAACTGCCGGAATCTATATACGCCCACGCTCTGTGAAATTTTACTGGTTGTAGCAAAACTACACATTATGTTGCAAGCGTCCAGGGAGCCGAATGGACAATCAGCCTTTATCACTGTTCGCTTTTAATTGGCTACGTTTGGTTGAGACCCTGAATTCACGTCTATACCCAATTTCTAGATTCTGTATCTGCGTCATGCAAATGTCAAGAGCCTTATCCTCTTAGCTCTATTCTAACTACCAAAATGTTCGGCAGTGCTTGTAGTGACAAAGAAATCAAAAGGAACGATAAGCACGCTTAAAGAAGCGTAACGCAGCCATAGCGACAGTTACTTGGACAAAAAATCTTAACACTCCTCCGCGGCCGAAGCGGCATCCGGAATTGTTAGCAGATAGCTACAGCCAACGCGTCGCTCAGGCTGAAATTTCCTTCGTACAACGCCCGTCCCACGACCACGCCCACAACCCCCGCGTCGAATCGGATCCGAAGAGCGCGAATGTCGTCGAGACTCGCGACGCCGCCCGACGCGATAACTGGGATGCGAACCGCCCTGGCGATTTCTTCCGTTCGGGCCGCATCGACGCCCGCCTGCGCGCCATCGCGCGAGACGTCCGTCACTATCGCGGCCGCGACCCCCGCCGCGCGAAACCGATCCGCCGCCTCGGCTAGCGTGAGCTGGCTTGTCTCGACCCATCCTTTGACGGCCAGCCGGCCCTCGCGAATGTCGATTGACCCGAAGACCCTGCCCGGGAACTCGGCACAGGCGCGACGGACCAACTCGGGATCGAGGATTGCGGCGGAGCCAATCGAGACGCGGTCGGCCCCACCCGCGATTGCCGCGCGAACCGCCTCGATTGTGCGCAGGCCGCCGCTTACGTCGATAGCGCATTTCACGGTCGCGCGAATTTTGGCGATCGCCTCGACGTTTCGCGGTGCGCCGGCAACCGCACCATCAAGATCGACGATATGGATTAGCGCTGCCCCCGCCTGCTCGAAACGACGCGCGGTCTGGCCGGGATCTGCTTCATAGACGGTCGCCCGGTTCATGTCGCCGCGGAGCAGGCGCACGACTTGGCCGCCCTTCAGGTCAATCGAGGGAATAACGGTGAAGTTTTCGAACAAGCGGTCTAGCTGAGCGTGCCTTTGGTCGAAAGCACGCCTGAAAGCCGCGGCTCGCGCCCCGTTGCATGGTCCATCGCGCGCGCCAACGCCTTGAACGTTGCCTCGATGATGTGATGCGGGTTGCGGCCGCTGACCAGGTTGAGGTGCAGGTTCATCCCAACTTCGTCCGTAAGCCCTTTCATAAAATCATGGACCAGCGCTGTCTGAAAGTTACCGACCCGCTCCTGGCTGATCGGGACGTTGTAGCCCAGGTACGCGCGCCCGCTGAGATCGACAATCGCCGTGCAGACCGCCTCGTCGAGCGGCACCGTCGCCTCGCCAAAGCGCTTGATTCCCGCGCGATCGCCCAGTGCCTCTCGAAACGCCCTGCCCAGCACCATTCCGACATCTTCGACTGTGTGATGATCATCTACATGCAAATCGCCCTTGGCCTCGACCTTCAAGTCGAAGAATCCATGACGCGCGAAAGTTTCCAGCATGTGATCGAGAAACGGAACCCCCGTCCTTGCCTCGCCGCGCCCTGTCCCGTCGAGCTTGAGCGCGACCGTGACCGAAGTCTCGCGCGTCTTGCGCTCGACTTCCGCGCTGCGCTTCGCCTCGGCCGGCGCCGGTTGCACGACTGGCCGCGCGCCGGACTTATCTTGATTTCGCAAGCTGCTTTCCCGTTTTCTCTGCATTTCGATTCCCGCTTACCCGTTTCGCCTTTCTCGCTCAAGTTCTAACGGGCGAAGCCCGCATCTTTTTCTTAGTACTGGGTGCAAGGGTCACCCTTGCTCGCAGTTCCATCGCGCGCGCATGCCCCTCGAAACCTTCCATCCGCGCCAAATGCGCGACTACCGGACCGAGCGCCGCAATCGCGCCCCGCGACGCCTCGATTATACTGGTTCGTTTCAGGAAATCGTATGCACCCAAAGGCGACGCAAAACGCGCCGCGCCCCCGGTCGGCAGAACGTGATTGGGGCCCGCAAGGTAGTCGCCGAGCGGCGCTGGCGTAAGCGGGCCGAGAAGAACCGCGCCCGCCGCCTTGACCCTCGGGACCCATCGCGCCGGATTGCGCACGTCGAGCTCGAGATGCTCCGGCCCTATCTCATTGGCGAGGTCGAAGGCCTCGTTCAGATCGCGAACGATCACCACGGCGCCGCGTTTGACCAGTGCAGTCTCGACCTGACGGGCGCGCGGCAGGCTTTTCAGCGCGAGTTCCACCGCCTCGGCGACGCGATCCGCGATGCTCGGCGAGGTCGTCAGCAGCATCGCCGTCTCGTCGCCGGAACCATGCTCTGCCTGCGCGATCAGGTCGGCGGCGATCCATTCGGGATGCGCGCGCTCGTCGGCGATCACCAGCACCTCGCTCGGTCCCGCCATCTTGTCGATATCGGCAACCCCATAGACCATCCGCTTGGCGGCCTGCACGAATGCGTTGCCGGGACCAACGATCTTGTCCACCGGCTTGATGGTTTCGGTCCCGTATGCGAGCGCCGCGACTGCCTGCGCTCCTCCCACGCGGTAGAATTCGTCCACGCCGGCAATTTCCGCGGCCGCAAGCACCGCAAGCCGCTCGCCCTCGGCCGACGGCGGCGACACCATCACGATTTCGGCGACGCCGGCGACCTTGGCGGGAATCGCGTTCATGAGCACCGACGACGGATACGCGCCGAGCCCTCCGGGCACGTAAATCCCCACCCGGCGCATCGGTTGAACCATCAGGCCCAGCCGCATCCCGGACTTGTCGCGATAGACGAACGATTTCTCCATCGTGCGGCGATGAAAATCTGCGATTCGCCGCGCCGCCAGCTCCAGCGCACGGCGATCTTCAGCCCCGATTCGATCGATCGCCCGATGGCGTTGCGCGGGTGTCACGCGGATCGTGGCCGTGGTAAGCTTCACGCCGTCAAATTTGGCCGTCAGATCGATAAGCGCACGATCGCCGCGCTTTCGCACGTCGGCAATAATCTTCGACACGGCACGGTCGATACCGGCGCTGTCGGCGCCTCGGCGCGCGAGTATCGCGGCCAGAAATTTTCTGAACTCTGGCGTCTGAGACTTAAGAACCCGTGGCCTCATGCGGATTCAACCCTCTGAACTGACCCGTCGAATTATTCTTGAGCGCGCTCGATTCGCGCGCCGAGATGCGCGAGCTTGGCGTCGAGCGCCTCGTAGCCGCGGTCCAGATGATAGATGCGGCTGAGCTCGGTCGTGTTTTCCGCGGCAAGGCCCGCGATTATCAACCCCATGCTGGCGCGCAGGTCGGTCGCCATCACCTGAGCGCCGCTCAGCTTTGAAGGCCCCCGGACTACGGCGGTGGGACCTTTCATCACTATGTCGGCGCCCATGCGCGCCAGTTCCTGGGCGTGCATGAATCGGTTTTCGAAAATCGTCTCCGTGATGACGGAGGTGCCGTCGGCCTGCGTCAGCATCGCCATCATCTGAGCCTGAAGATCGGTCGGAAACCCCGGATATGGCAGCGTGCGCAGCTCGACCGACTTGAGTTTATCGCCGCGCGTGACGCGGATGCCCTTGCCGTTCGCTTGCACCAGCACGCCCGCCTCGCGCAGCTTGGTCGCGACCGCATCCAGATCCTCGATCGGGGCATTTGCAATCGTAACGTCGCCGCCGGTGATCGCCGCCGCTGCCATCATCGAGCCCGCCTCGATTCGGTCGGCTATTATTTCGTGCTCGGCGCCATGGAGCCGCTCGACGCCCTCGATTTCCAACACGTGCGTGCCGGCGCCGCTGATTTTCGCGCCCATCTTGACCAGCACTCGCGCGAGATCCTGAACTTCGGGTTCGCGCGCGGCGTTTTCGATCACCGTGCGGCCACGGGCCGTGACCGCCGCCATTAGAATGTTTTCGGTTGCGCCGACCGAGGGAAAATCAAGCCAGATCCGCCCGCCGGACAGTTTCTCGGCGTGCGCCTCGACGTAACCGTGACGAAACTGGATCTTGCTTCCGAGTGCGCGAATCCCCGCGATGTGCAAATTCACCGGCCGCGCGCCTATCGCGCATCCACCCGGAGTCGATACGCGCGCGCGTCCGGTACGCGCCAGCAGCGGCCCGAGTACGACGAACGACGCGCGCATCGTCTTGACCAGTTCGTACGACGCCTCGTGCGAGGTGACTTTTGCGGCGCAAAGCTCGACGCTATGCTCATCGGTCCAGCGCACTTGGACGCCGAGTTGGAAGAGCAGCGCCATCGCAGTTTCCACATCGCGCAGCCGCGGAACGTTGGTGAGATGAAGCGGCTCCGGCGTCAGGATCGACGCCATCATGATCGGCAGCGCGGCGTTCTTGCTGCCGCTGAGTGTCACGGTGCCGCGCAGCGGAGCGCCGCCACGAATTATCATTTTTTCCATTGCGAACTACGCCCCGGCTCTTCCTCTCCGCGCGCGCACGACGCGCGGATGCCCCGCGAAATCGTTTATCACAGAGACGACCCGCAAGCCCGCTTCCTCGACAAGCTTCGCCACCGCCGCTTTCGTTGCCTGCCCCGCCGCCACTTCCACGATCAGCTCGCCATCGCCGGCAAGATGGCGTGGCGCGCCCGCTGCAATCCTGCGCAGGATATCGAGCCCTCCCGCTCCCGCGCTAATCGCAACGCGCGGCTCGAAGGTGCGCACCTCGGGCTCCAGAGCGGCGATCTCCGCGTCATCCAGGTAAGGCGGATTGGAGACTATCACCTCGAAAGACCCGAGCGCCGGTCCTCCGTCCAGGATATCGAAGCAGTCACCGCGGCGGAGCGTCACCCGATCCTCGACCCGATGATGCTCAGCGTTGCGCGACGCCACCGCAATCGCGTCGGCGGAAATGTCCACGCCAGTGAAGTGCGCGCGCGCAGCGTTAACGGCAATTGCGATCGCAATCGCGCCGGACCCCGTGCCGATGTCGAGTACGCGCGCGTCCGGCGCCGCGGCGATAAACTCAAGCGCCGCCGCAACGACGATCTCGCTCTCCGGCCGCGGAATCAGTACCGCCGGGCTGACCTCGAAATCGAGCGAGTAGAATTCCTTGCGCCCCAGGAGGTACGCGATCGGCTCGCGCTTTTCGCGGCGCGCGATCATCGTCTCGAAGTTGTTCAGCGTCGCGGGTGATAGATCGATCCAGCCGGTGATAACCGCGGCGCGCGTGACCCCTGCCGCCGCGGCCATCAGAAGTTCCGCGTCGAGCCGCGCCGATTCGATGCCCGCGGCCGCGAGCCGGCGCGCGGCCTTGTCTATCTCCTCCAACGCGCGCCGCGCGGGCACCTCGCTCATGACCATGCTACGCGCTGAGCGCTTGCTCCTGATCGTAGGCCGCCAGCGCGTCGATAATCGGATCGATTGCGCCGTCGAGAAAATTGTCGAGCTGATGAATCGTCACGTTGACGCGATGGTCGGTCACGCGCGATTGCGGAAAATTGTACGTGCGGATGCGCTCGGAACGGTCGCCCGTCCCCACCATCGAACGCCGCGTCTGCGCAATCTTCGCCTGTTGCTCGGCCTGCGCCGCCTCAAGCAGCCGCGCACGCAGGATCTTCAGCGCGCGCGCCTTGTTCTTGTGCTGCGATTTTTCATCGCGGCAGATTATCACCATGCCGCTCGGGATATGCGTGATGCGCACCGCCGAGTCTGTCGTATTGACGCTCTGGCCGCCCGGTCCCGACGCGCGCATCACGTCGATTCGCAGGTCCTTCGCTTCGTTGATATTGACCTCGACCTCGTCCGCTTCGGGCATCACTGCCACCGTAACCGCGGAGGTGTGGATGCGCCCCGACCCTTCGGTTTCAGGTACGCGCTGCACGCGATGCACCCCGCCTTCGTACTTGAGGCGCGAGTATGCGCCGCGTCCGCTCACCAACGCGATCACTTCCTTGATTCCGCCAAGCCCGGTGTCGCTCATGCTCAGCGGCTCGATCTTGAATCCGTGGCGCTCGGCGTAGCGCGTGTACATTCGATACAGGTCCCCGGCAAACAATGACGCCTCTTCGCCGCCGGTCCCGGCGCGGATTTCGAGAATCACGTTCTTTTCGTCGTTGGGATCGCGCGGCGTGAGCAGCTCTTTGAGCTTTTCCTCGACGGCGCCAAGATTTTTCTGCAGTGTCGGCAGCTCGGCCTTGGCAAGCTCGCGCAAGTCGGCGTCGTCGCCATCGAGAATCGATTTGTGGCCCGCGATCTCGTCCGCAATCCGGATATATTCGCGGGCGCAATGCGCCGCCTCGGAAAGCTGCGCGCGCTCTTTGGCGATTCTGGCGTATTCGCGCTGATTGCCGAGCGTGGCCGGATCGCTGAGCTTGCGCTCGAGTTCCGCCACCCGCTCTTCTATTGCGCTTGCCTTATCCAGCATCGCCGTTCACGCCCCGAACCGAAAAAACAAAAACCTAAAATTGCCTTGAAACAAAAACGGCGCGGCCGATGCGGCCGTGCCGATGGATTCTCCCCCGCACACCCGGGTGCGTAGCGCACCGCAGGCGGCGGGAGTTGCTATGCTACTTCTCGGCGGCTGTTCCTGCCGTCTTTTCGGCCGGCTTCTTGATGCCGTACTTGCGATTAAACCGCTCGACGCGCCCCGCGGTATCGACCAGGCGCTGCGTGCCAGTGTAAAAAGGATGACACTTCGAGCAGACCTCGACGTGCAGCTCCTTGAGCGTCGAGCGCGTTTCGAAGGTATTGCCGCACGCACAAGCTACTGTGCAGCGACGGTATTCAGGATGGATTCCAGCTTTCATTTTTACGTCTCGAACTCTTTTCCCTGTTGTGTCAGAGGATACCATCGGAAGGTATCGCACACAATTCGGCCGCCGCGACCGCCTCTTCGGGCTTTTCGGCCCGCAATCGCTGTCGCTGCCTCGATCGCAGTAATTTTAATCACAATCTGTCCGATTGCCACCTTCGCCGCGTCGGGCGCCACGGCTGCGCCGCCTCGAATTTCTACGCCTGCGAAATTCCCGCGAGCGCCGACTTCCGGCTTCGCGCCCGACGGTCAAACCCTTTTCGCGCCGATCGTCTATCTCGCACCGCCCGGCCCCGCTCGCGCGTCGCGTGCGATCGCAATCCTGAACCGGCAGCTCGATTTCCAGCGCAAA
This sequence comes from Binatus soli (SeqCode), assembly GCF_050015535.1. Lineage (NCBI taxonomy): Bacteria > Candidatus Binatota > Binatia (SeqCode) > Binatales (SeqCode) > Binataceae (SeqCode) > Binatus (SeqCode) > Binatus soli (SeqCode). The sequence continues at coordinate 20,695 of NZ_JBEKBF010000014.1, forward strand.
ATCTCGTTCCATCCCAAGCTCGCCCCCGCCCTCCAGGAGGTCGTCGATCTGCTTCCGCCGCGCCAATCGACAATGATCCGCGCCGCCGCCCTCTACTCGAAACCGGCAATCCCGTGGCGCGACGAGCCCGACGGCACACATCAGATTTGCGTCACCGGACGGCCCAGCGATGACGACTATTTGTACACGCTGTCCCCCGACTGGCGCAGCCCCGAGGAGCCGGCGCGATTTTCGGGCGTGTTCGGCCTCAAGCCTTCCGCCGATTCCACTCCCGCCAACATTTCGAGCGTCACCGGCACGCTCGCCGGCGAGTTGATGATCGATACCTACGGCATCGGCGCGCTCGTCGACGCCTGCGCCGATGCGCTCCGGGAGGTTCACGGCGATCTGAGACCGCCGTGGGATTCCTCGCCCGGCGCCTTCAACCACCATGACCGGGCCGCGCTCGACAAATTCCACCGCCAGATGCCGCATCTTGCGGCGAAGTTCGACCACTATTTCAAATTCAACAACCTGCTCGACGAGTTCAATTCGCCCGCCGGTCCCATCGTGCTCTTGAACGTCGATGCCGAAGTTCGCCAGGACGCGCTCAGGAAATATCCGCTGCTATATGATTTCTATCGCAAGGTCGTGCCCGCGGTGACGGCCACGTCCGTGATTCTCGATTCGCACGGAAATTTCTGGATGCGCGAGGCCTTCGACCACGGCCACATCCGCGTCACCGTGATGATTCGGGGCGGTCTGCTCACGCCCTTCAACGCCGCGATGCAACCCGCCGGCGGCAGTATCGCGCTCAATGAAATCGCCCGCGGCAGTTACCGCACGCTCGCGTCGGCGCAGGTGACCAGTCTTGCGATGAATTTCGGTCTGGCCAACGTTGAATTTGCAACTGACTACCGCCGCGACTTGGGCTCCGTGACGTTCGTCAACCGGATGGACGCGGTCCCGCAACTGATCGCACCGCCCGGAGTACATCAGGTGATGGACTTGATCGCGGGCGACTTTCTGCGCGCGCTGGCTACCGGAAATGGCGGCATGAACTCAAACCTCACCTCGCGCCGGCTTCCCAACGGGATTTACGATTTCTCAGGCGGCGTCACGGCGCAGTTGAATTACTCGCCAACGCTCGAGCTGCTCGCGCGAATCGGCGATGCGATCGCGACAAAACACAACGACCGGGTTCGCGCCGAGGAACGCGCATTCGGCGAGGAACTGTTCGACGCTTTCGTCGCCGACTACAATGATGCGCGTCCGGCGATCATCGCTTTGGATTTGGATAAAGATAAACAACAGGAAAAATCCAAATGAGCCGTGCACAACGGAAACGGTTTTTCACAGCCGCGCTCTTTGCCGCCGCAATCCTCGCCGCGGGATGCGCCGCCGATGACAAGCCCCCGCCCGCCATCCCTGACGCCGGCCCGCAACCGAAGTTGTTGAGCGATTTGTCGGCCGTCTCCGACGCTCCCATCAATCCGCTTGGCGCCAACGCGGTTCCGGCCCCCGGTGAAGGACTGTTGCACGACGAAGCCGCTGTCTCGGCCGGACCCCGCGCCTTTGAGACCGAGCCCGGCATCTCGCGCCAGGTCGGTACCGAAAGAAATCCCGGCACGGTGCGCCTGCTGAACGACAAGGCCGCCAAGTTCGGGAATTTTTCCGCAGCGATACTCGAGCGCGTGTATGCCCAACTCAGTATCGCCGAGAAAAGCGAGGATATTTCGCGAATCAACCTGCCCACCGAACTCAAAGCCGTCGTCGTCACCGCGATCCTTGACAAAGGCGGCAAGCTCACCGAACTCATCCTCGAGCAACACTCCGGCAAGGCGAAAATCGATCAGATGATGCTCGACGTCTGCAAGAAGGGCGTCTGGTACGAAAATCCTCCCGCCGCCGCGCTTTCCGGCGACGGCAACTACAAGCTGACTTTCCGCATGAAGCTCGAGAACTTCGCATCCCTCGACGAGCGTCATTGGAGCTTCATCACCGACCTCGGACTCGGCATCAGCTAGCCGCGCCCCCGATGCCGTCCGGGCAGCAGCCATCCCCCGCTTCTGCTAGAATCGCCGCCGTGAATTCGCTCGACGACTATATCCCGCGGCCGGGCCTCTCCGTCCCCATCGTCACGATTCTAGACGCCCGCGGCCGCATCCTCGAAGACCAGCAGCGCGCTGTCGTTCGCTATGCGCTCCAGGACGGCGCCGGCGCCGACATAATCTTTGCCGCAGGCACCACCGGCGAGTGGGATCGCATCGACAACCCGCGCCGCCAGGCGGTCGCACGAATCGCGATCGAGGAATGCCGCCGTGCGCGCGCATCTGCCGCCAAGAAAATCGAAGCATGGGCCGGTATCACCGCGCATACGCGAAGCGACACGCTCGACAATCTCACCCACGCGCTCCACGCCGGCGCCGACGCGGTCGTGGTCGCGCCGCTCTCGATCAAGGACGTCGAGCATCCCGCCGAATTCGTCGAGCGCGACATCGGCGCGCTGTTCGACCGCGCGGGCCGGATGCTTCCGCTGTTCCTCTACGACAACGCCGGCATCGCCGCGCCCGGCAAATCGCCCCACCTGCACACCCGAGACGTCAAGGCGATGAGCCGGCTGCCTTACGTGCGCGGAATAAAAGTTACCGCCAGCAAAACCGTCATCGGCAACTACACTCGCGCCGCATCGCACTTCAAGGCGGGTCACGAATTCGCGATCTACGCCGGCAACCCTTACCTCATCTTCGATTTGTTCGCCCCGCCCGAAGGCGTCGGCGATCGCATGCGCCACTACTGGAACCGCTACCTGACCCAGCGCGCGCGTCCCTACGGCGTCGTCGCCGGCCCGGCCAATGCGATGCCGCGCGAATGGCAGCGCGCATGGCAGGTCTGCCGCTCGGGCGATGTCGAACTGATGCGGTTGTATTCTGATGCAATCGAGGAATTTCGAATTGCATGCACTTTCAAGCGCGGCGCCAGGGCCTGGCGCCCGACGATCGCATCGCTCAAAGCCTCGCTCAAGGAACTCGGCGTCATCGACAGCGACGCAGTCGGCGCGGGAACGCCGCCGCTCAGCGGCGCCGAGCGCCGCGAATTCTCCGCACGATTCTCAACGCTGCGCGAGCGGGCCGCCGAGATGCTGGAGCGTGGATGGGTCAGCGAATACGATCCGGGGAATCGCGCCGGCGCGAAAAAAATCGGTTGAGAGCAATGGCTGAAGAAAAACTCGACGTCGTCGGATGCGGGAGCATGGTCGTTGACCTGTTCTATCGCACCCCGCGCATAATCCGCGCAGACGAAAAAATTCTGCTCCGCGCGCATACCGCCAGCGCCGCCATCGAACGCACGCAGGTCGGCGGCCTCGTCCTGAACCATCTCGGATGGGGCCGAATCCTCGGCCTGAAAACCGGCATCTTCGGCAAGATGGGCGACGACCGCAACGGCGAGTTTCTCCGCGACGGGATGGATCGCCTCGGCATTCGCCATCACCTGACCTTCGACGGGACCGCCAGCGCCTTCGCGAACATCTTCGTGGACGCAAACGGCGATCGCGCTATCTACATGGCGCGCGGCGCGACCGGCGAACTCACTCCCGCCGAGGTCCGCAGCCGCCACGGCGCGTTCATCCGCCGCGCCAATCTCGTTTCGACCGAGATTTCGCAGCTCCCGATCCGCACCGTGCTCGCAATTCTGCTCTTCGCGCGAACCCATTCCATTCCCACCGTTCTCGACGTTGACGTGCCGCCCTCCGACGCCATCGGATCGCTCGGCACGCGCGCCGAACTCGAGCGGGCGTTGAAACTTGCGGTTTGGCTAAAACCGTCCAAAGCCGCCGCGCGCGAAATCGTCACGGGCAACGGCCGCGACACGCTCAAGATGGCCGAAGCGATTCGGGCCCGCTACGGAAATCGCGCGGTCATCATCACCGAGGGCGACAAAGGGTGCTCGATAGCAGCGCGCGACACTTCCGTTCGCGTGCCCGCCTTCAAGATCAAGCAGATCGATTCGACCGGCGCCGGCGACGCGTTCCTGGCCGGCATCTTCGCCGGCCTTCGCCTCGGGATGCCGTGGGACAAAACCGGGCGGCTCGCCAATGCCGCCGGCGCGGTCGCGGTCACGCGGCTTGGCGCGTTTCCGTCGGGATTCGAAGTGCGCGAGGAGATTCTCGACTTGTATGGCGAGGCGATCGCGCTGCCCACGCCGCGCCTCGACAGCGAGCCGCGCGAAGCGGCTATCGGCGACTCGACCGGAGAGGTCGAAAAATTTTTCGACCTCGCTCTGGCCGAACTCGCCGCGCTGCGCGGCGGATTGAACATCGCCGCCATCTCGCGCACCGTCGAGATTATCCGCACCGCGCTTGGCCGCGGCGGCCGCGTCCACGTGACCGGAGTCGGCAAGCCCGAGCACGTCGCACGCTACGCGGCCAGCCTGTTCTGCTCGGTCGGCACGCCCGCCACGTTCCTGCACGCGACCGAAACCCTGCACGGGAGTCTCGGACAGGTGAATCCGCGCGACATCGTCATCGCGATTTCAAACAGCGGCAGCACCGACGAATTGCTCTCCACCGCGAGCGCCATTCGCGAACAGGGCGCGCAGTTGATCGCGATCACCGGCAACAAGGATTCCGCGCTGGCCCAACTCGCCGACCTCGTCATTCACGTCCCCGTCCCCAACGAAGGGGGCGGACTCGGACTCGTGCCCCGCATCAGCGTGCTCGGCGAAGTCTTCGTGCTGGCGGGATTGTCAGTCGCGCTGGAACTCGCCCACGGCCTGACCGTCGAGGAGTACAGCCGATGGCATCGCGCGGGCACAATCGGCGAAGCCGCCCGCCGTCTAGCCGAGACGCGCACCTCCCGCCGCCGCGCCTAAGCAGGGGCCAGCCCCCGAGCCGCCGGAGCGGGATGTTGCTCCGGCGGTCGCGCACTGTTAAATAAGAGTAGTTATGCCTCATATTCCAGTTCATCCATCGGCCGAGAAGCGCCATCGCCAAAGTGTCAAGCGCGCCGAGCGCAACCGCGTCGTCAGGACACGTGCCCGCACGCTGGCCAAGACGGCGGCGGAAACTATCGCCTCCGGCAGCGACGAAGCCAAGGCGCGCGAAGCGCTCAAGCAGGCCACCAGGGTTCTGTACAGGGCGATCAGCAGCGGCACGATGCATCACAACACGGTCCGCCGCAAGGTTGCACGGCTGTCCGCGAGCCTGCATCGCAAGTTCGGCAAGAAAGCGTAAGCCGCGCGCTTCGGGCAACGGTTTCTAGTCGGGCGTGCTCATCAGATCGAGCAGCAATCCGGCGAGCGCTTCTTCGCGTTCCTTGATCGTACCGTTCTTGAATCCCGCATCCATCGCGCACGCGCGCCAGTAAGCGCGTTCGAGGCGCTGCAAGCCGAAGCGCCGCGCCCCTTCGATTGCGCGGGTCGCAAGGCCGCTTTGCGGCGGCAGCCCCAGCGCCGCGGCGACATCGCCGGGGCTCCTTCGCGCCGCGATCATCGAGGCCGCGATCATCATCCGGCGCATCATCGGTATGATCTCCACCGCGAGGATTTCGAAAACGTCGCGCCCGAGCGCGGTGGCGCGGGCCAACTGCGCCAGCGCCGCCGCGCCGCGGCCACGGGCGAGACTGTCGGCGAGTTCGAATGCTTCCGGCATCCGCCTTGCGCCCTCGTCCAAATCGCCCGGCTGCACCGCCGCGCCCGGCTCGATGAAGATGGCGGCCTTGTCAAGCGCGCCGGCGACGGAGGCCAAATCTCCGCCGTGACGTGAAACAATCATGTCGATTGCGGCAGCCGACAGTTTTAATCCAAGCGCCTGCGCGAATGCGTTCACGTACTGCTCGATCTGATTGTCGAACGGACGCATGCAATTTACGAGCAACGCCGACTTTTCCGCGGCGCGGCGGATCTTGGCGGGCGCGTTGTCTTTTTCGTAGAGCAGAACCAGGTTGCCCGGGCCGCGCGCGGTCTCGATTGCCGCCACCATCGCCGCCTCCGAGCCGCCGCTCCCAGAGCCGCGCGCGTCGCCGGCTTCAGCGTCGGCGCCGCCTGTATCCGCCCGGTCCCGGCGCGAGCGCAGGATTCGGCATGCGATCGCCCGCCTGGGTGCGAACAAATCGGGCGCGCGAAGCTCGTTCAGCACGGCGGCGTAATCGTCGCCCGCGCCGATCTGAAAGCTGCGATGCCGGCATCCCTCGCCCACCAGCTTGCGAACGATTGAATCGAGAACGTATTCGCGCAGGAATGCGTGCGGGCCGAAGATCACCACCACCGGCGGGATTCGGGGTTGCGCGGTTGCTCCCCGAAGGTATGCCAGCGCGGTTTCAAGCGGCATGCGGCAGCGTCCCCTGCGAGCGGCGCCCGGCTAGAAGCCTTCGGCCATCTCGACGTACAGGTTGGTCGCGAGTTTCTGCATCATCAGGTCGCGCGCCGCCGCCGTTTGCGATTGCGCAGTCTGGAGATCGGTCATCTGCAAGATATCGCCGCCGTTCAGGTTCTGCTGCAAAAAACTCGGCGTGGTGGGCACGATGCTGGTCGCCACGACCGGAGAATGTTGCCCGCCGCCGATGAGGGCCGTGCTCCAGATCGTTCTGTTCGTGTGCAGGTCTCTGAGCACCGCCGAGACTTGCACACTATTGCGGTAGGTGGTCGGCTCGTAGGCCGCGTTGAAGTTTACGGGCGCACTAATAAAGACCCTGACGTCGCCCGACAATTGGAGGTCAGCAAGGTCCGGGCTATCCACGACCTTGAGCCTGTGATGCAACGCGATTTCATCTTTAATGTAACGCATCAACTCGTCGTTGATTCCGGTTATGCGCGTGGCATTGCCGAAGCGCTTGACATAAATCGTCCGGGCGCCCGCCGGCAGCACATCGCCGGAAGCCGCGAAGTGATAGCCGCATCCCGAAATACAGAGGGCTGCGACGATCACGAAGCCGAGCAGCCTACTCGGCCTTGGATAGCGTGATTTCCTCACCCTTCTGCTTGAGCCCCAACCGTCCGGCGATTTCGTCCAGTACACCGTTGACGAAGTGCCCCGATTCAATGTCGCCGTAGCATTTCGCCAGTTCGATCGCTTCGTCGATCGTAACGCGCGCCGGAATGTCCTCCATCCTGAGCAATTCGTAGAGCGCGATTCGCATGACGTTGTGATCGACGCGCGACAAGCGTTTGACCGACCAATGTTCCAGCGCGTCCGCCAGATGCTTGTCGAGCGCCGGCTGCTCGCGGCGCACTCCCTCCATCAACTGGACGGCAAACTTGCGCGCGCTTTCCTCGGCCGGGAAAGTTTCGAACAGCGCGGTCAGATCGTCGCTGCTGGCGCCGCCGCAGATATCAATCCGGTAGAGCGCCTTGAGCGCGAGCTCGCGCCCCTGATGTCTTAGTCCCATTGCAATTCAACAGCCGCTGCCGCGGCCTACTCTCTCACGTGATCAGCTTCAGCTCCGAGAACAGATGGCCGAGTTTTTCTTTTTTGGTTTTCAGGTATCCGATGTTTCCCGCATGAGGCGTGACCTCGATCGGCACGCGCGAAACGTTTACCCCGTAACGGCGCAGGCTTTCTATCTTGTGCGGATTGTTGGTCAGCAACTGGACCTCGCCGACGCCGAGATCGCGCAGAATTTGCGCGCCGATTCCGTAGTCGCGCAAGTCCTCGTCGAAGCCGAGATGCAAGTTCGCTTCTACGGTGTCCATCCCCTTGTCTTGCAGCGCGTAGGCGCGAATCTTGTTGCCGAGCCCGATGCCACGGCCCTCCTGATGGAGATAAATCACCACACCGCAGTCCGCCGCCATGATTCGCTCGAGCGCCTCCTGCAGCTGCTCACCGCAGTCGCATCGCTCCGACGCAAACACGTCGCCCGTGAGACACTCTGAATGGAGCCGCACCAGCGCAGGGCGTCCGCCGCCGACCTGGCCCTTGATCAGCGCCAGATGCTCGCGGCCATCGACGACGTTGCGGAAGATGACGGCCTGCAGCACGCCGCCGTCGACGGGAAACGGCTGCTCGGAAACGCGCCGCACCAGGACTTCATTCGTCAGGCGATACGAAACGAGTTCCTTGACGTAACAGATCGGGACAGAATGGCGCGCCGCGAACTCGCGCAGTTCCTTGAGCCGCGCGGCCTCGCCGTCCTCGCGCAGTATCGTGCATAGCGCCGCGGCCGGACTTATCCCCGCCGATCGCATCAGATCCACCGCGCCTTCGGCGCGCCCACTCCGCACCATCACTCCCCCGCTCAGCGCCATCAGCGGTAAAATGTGGCCGGGCATGACTATATCGTCACGGCGGGATTCGTCGAACGCGACCACCGAAATCACCCGCGCGCGGTCGCTGGCCGAAATGCCGGTCGTGGCGCCTTGTCGCGCGTCGATCAGCACGCCGGCCTGCTCGTTCGAATCGCCGTTGTCGGTCGAAGGCTGCAGCGGAATTCCAAGCTCGCGGAAGCGCTTGTCGGGAATCGCGACGGAGATGACGCCGCGGGCCTCGCGCGCCATGAAATTGATGTCGTCGGGCGTGATTTTCTCAGCCGCCATCACGAGGTCGCCTTCCGCGTCCTCGCGCTCCTCCGCAATCATCACGACCATCTTTCCGTCGCGCAACGCGGAGAAAATTTCTTCCAAGGGAGCCGAGGCCATCTGATTCAACTCAACGATGGCGATGTTATCACCGGCTCGACGGCCTAACCAGTGCGCCCTGCCGGGCCAACGCGACGGCGCGCATTTCCCGCGCTCACGCGGCCCTCCAGCAACCAGTCGCCGCCGACCGGGCGCGCCGAAAGATCGGCAAGCTGGAGCGCGTCGCGCACGCGGCGCGACTTCATCCCGTCAATCGCGGGAAGACCCTCGCCTAAGATTTTCGGCGCGACGAAGAATGCCACTCGATCCACGATACCCGCGCTTAACGCCGAGCCGGCCAGATTTGCGCCGCCTTCGATCAACACGCGGCACCATCCGCGCCGCCCAAACTCGCGCATCAAGCGACCCAGCTCGATCCTGCCGTCACGCGCCGCGCCGGCAATCACTTCGACGCCGGGCCGCTCATATCTTCGGCGGGCGCGGGCGAGATTCTTGGGCGTGGTGACCAGGATAGCGGACGCGCTCGATCGCTCCCGATATACCCGCGCCGCCGGCGCCGTGCGAAGGCGCGCATCGATAACGACGCGAACCGGATCGCGGCCGCCCGCGATTCTGCACGTCAGGCGTGGGTTATCCGCTATCACGGTCCCCGCGCCGACTATCACGGCGTCGCATTCGCGGCGCCATCGATGCACCATTTCACGCGACGCCGGCGAGCTGATCCATCGCGAATCGCCGCCGGCAGCCGCAATCCGGCCGTCCATTGACATCGCGAGCTTGAGTATTCCCATCGGCCGCCCGTGGGTCAGCCGCGTGATGAACCCTTCGTTCAAACCCTGCGCTTCGGCTTCGAGCACCTGGGCCGCGACGTCGATCTTCGCGCGCTTGAGGATTGCGATTCCGCGCCCTCTGACACGCGGATCGGGATCCACGCACCCGATTACGACGCGCTTGACGCCCGCCGCGGCCAGCGCGTTCGCGCATGGGGGAGTCTTTCCGAAATGGGCGCACGGCTCGAGCGATACGTATGCAGTCGCGCCGCGAGCGAGCGCGCCCGCATCCGCAAGCGCCTGCGTTTCGCCGTGCGGACGCCCTCCGCGGCCCGTGACGCCGCGCCCGACGACTTTGTCGCCGCGCACGATTACGCATCCTACGGTAGGATTTGGAGTGGTCAGGCCCAGTCGATCCCGCGCCATCGCCAGCGCCTGGCGCATGAAGCGTTGGTCGCGAATTGCGGCCTTATCGAGAACCCGCCGCCGGACAGATGCCCGCATGGGTGAATCAGGAGGCAGCGTCGCCTTTCTTGTCACCGGCGGCGCGCGGTGCGGACGCTTGCTTGCGTTGATTGATCAGGTCTTCGAGCTCATGCATGAACTCGTCGATGTCTTTGAACGATCGATATACCGACGCGAAGCGGACGTACGCGACCTGGTCGATCTTGTGCAGCTCGTTCATCACCGCCGAGCCGATCGCACTGCTGGCGACCTCGCGGTCGCCTTGCTCGGCCATCGTGGCCTCGATGCTGTTGGCAATCTGCTCGATCGTTTCCATCGAGACCGGCCGCTTTTCGCAGGCGCGCTTGATGCCTGCGATTATCTTGGCGCGGTCGAACGGCTCGCGGCGGCCGTCCTTTTTCACGACCATCGGGGCCGCTTCTTCGACCCGCTCGTAGGTGGTGAAACGCCGCTTGCATGCCGAGCACATGCGACGGCGCCGAATCATCAGGCCGTCACTGGCGAGCCTGGAATCGACGACGCGGTTTCCACGATGGCGGCAGAACGGACACCGCATGGTCTAGCTCCGGGTCCGCTCGGCGAGGCGCCGCGGGCCTGACGATTTGTCACGAGCGGGTTTTGAGTCGCGCGGCTTCAGCTCTTGTGAGCCTCGATATAGGTGACGACGTCCTTGACAGTACGGATCTTTTCGGCGTCCTCGTCGGAGATTTCGATGTTAAACTCCTCTTCGAGCGCCATTACCAGCTCGACGATATCGAGCGAATCCGCGCCGAGATCCTCGATGAACGAGGCCTCCGGAGTTACTTCGTCGGCGGCGACACCCAGTTGCTCGCTTATCTTCTCGCGAACCTTGGTTTCGATGTCTTGAGCCATCGTGCTCTCGTTCCTCCTGGCAGCGAGCCGTGCTTGGGCCGCCAATCAACATTCCAACGTTATTCCCGTCCCGCGAAGACCACAGGCAGCGGCTAGGGGATCGCGATTAAATTATCAAGGCAGCATAAGGACTGAAAGGAGCGCACGCAAGGCCGCGCTCAGGCTTTGGCGACAGTAGCCGGTTGCGACACCGCTTTCAACGATGCGAGATCCTCGAGCGGGCGCACGCGAATCGACCGATACATCCGGCGCATCATGCCCATCAGCACGCGGCCGCAGCCGAATTCGATCGCATCGGTGACGCCGCAGCGGGCGACGACGCCCATCGATTCTTCCCATCTTACCGGCGCGGTAATCTGTTCGAGCAGCAGCGGCACGACGCGGGCGGGATCGGAATTCACTTCAGCAGTGACATTCGCGACCACGCCGAACTTCAATTTCCCCACCCGGATTGCGCGCAACACCGGCTCCATACCGTCACGCGCCGGTTGCATCAGCGCACAATGAAAGGGCGCGCTGACCTTCAATTCCACCGACATCGAGGCGCCCCGCTCCTTGGCAATCTCCAGCGCGCGGCGGACCGGCGCCGCATGTCCGGCGATAACGACCTGGCCGGGCGCGTTGAAGTTGGCGGGGACGGCGAACTTGCCGTCGCCGGTGACTTCCGCGCAGATTTCCCGCACCTGTCGCGCCTCGAGGCCTATGAGCGCCGCCATCGCGCCCTGTCCCGGCGCCACCGCTTCCTGCATCAAGCGGCCACGCTCGCGCACTGCGTGCACCGCATCGGCAAAGCCAATCGCTCCGGCCGCGACCAGCGCGCTGTATTCGCCAAGACTGTGGCCCGCCGCGATTTCCGGTTCGCCGCCGATTTCCTGGCGATAGACGCGCAGCGCCGCGATCGAGGCCGTCACGATGGCAGGTTGAGTGTTGGCGGTCAGCCGCAACTCATCCTCCGGGCCTTCGAAGCAGAGCTTGGAAAGCGCAATCCCAAGCGCGTCGTCGGCTTCCTTGAACGTCTCGCGCGCGACCGGGAAGCTATCCGCGAGTTCCTTGCCCATCCCGACCCGCTGCGATCCCTGGCCAGGAAAAAGAAACGCCAACTTCATCTAATCGCGGCGCCTCACGAATCGCTCTTCGGACGATCTTTTGAATGCGCGCCGGCATCCGATTTGTCCTGCGTGTGCAACTCGCCTGATTTGTGCGCCTTGGCGGGACCGGGCGCCGCGCCGTTCCACGGCGTTGATGCCGCGTCACCGTCGGCGGATTGGACGCGAGCTTCATTCTTATTGGAGTCGCTGTCGAGCGATCGGGAGTGCGTAGATTCGTAGTCGGCGCGTTCAATTTTGGCCGCGTCGGCATGATGGTCCGCGCCGTGCTCCGAGGATTGCTCGGGCACCCCGCCCGCATCGCGATCCGGCGCAGGATGCGCGTCGTCGCGCTTGACCGTCTCGGCTTCCTTGTCGCGGCGATGCAACCGCTCGCGCATTTTGCCTAACAACGCCCTAATTCCCTTGCCGGCTACCGGCTTGACCGGCCCAACGGGCTGAATCTTGGCAAGAATTTCCAGAATTTCGGCGTTCACGCGATGCACCAGCGGCTCGTTCGCCGCAGCTCGAATTGCATTGCGAATTGCCCTGGGGTTCGACGAACCGTGCGCGATGATCGACACGCCGCTGACGCCCAGCAGCGGTGCGCCGCCGTATTCCGACGGATCGAGCCGCTCGCGCATCGCGTTGAGATTCTTCCTCACCAGCAGATACGCCAGCCGCGCGCGCCAGCTTCCACCGAACACTCCGCGCAGGCTGTCGAGCAGGAACGACGAGAATCCCTCCATCGTCTTGAGCGCGACGTTGCCCGTGAATCCGTCGGTGACGACGATGTCAACCTTCGCCCGGTTGATGTCGCGCCCCTCGACGTACCCGACGTAGTGCACGTAGGTCGACATCTGCGCGAGCATCGCGGCCGCGGCGCGCGTGATATCGGTACCCTTCGAACTCTCCTCGCCGTTGGAGAGAATCCCGACGCGCGGACGCGAGACGTTGCGCACGTGCCGCCAGTACACGCTTCCCATCACGGCGAATTGAACAAGGTTAACCGGCTTCACCTCGGTATTTGCGCCCGCGTCGATCAGCAAGCCGAATCCTTCGCTGGTCGGCACAAGTGACGCGATCGCGGGCCGATCGACGTAGGTGAGATTGCCCAGGATCATCATCGACGCCGTCATCACGGCGCCCGAATTCCCGGCGCTGACAAACGCGCTCGCGTCGCCGCGCTTGACCAAGTCGAGTCCGACGTGAATCGACGACCGCGGTTTGGACAGCACCGATTCCAGCGGCGAGTCGGCCATCAGGACGACTTCGGGCGCGTGTTCGATTCGGATTGGCAGGTTGGCAGCTTCGTGATCGGCGAGCTCGCGGGCAAGTATCTCGCCGTCGCCCACCATCACGACCTCGATGCCGAAGTCGCGGGCTGCCAGGACGGCGCCCTCAACAGTCGCCTTGGGCGCCAGATCGCCCCCCATCGCGTCGAGCGCGATTTTCACGGTCGTGCCCCGCCCCGCGGCTATTCCTTTATCTCGGCGAGCTGGCGACCGCGGTAGGAGCCGCAATGGCGGCAGATGCGATGCGGCATGACGGGCTCGCCGCACGACGCGCAGGAGCCGGGGTTGACGGCCCGCAGCGCATCATGGGCGCGGCGCATGTTCTTCTTCGAGTGCGAAGTACGGCGTTTGGGTGCTTGCATGACGAATTACTTCCTAATTTTGAGGTTGAGCTTATCAGGTGCGCGGCAGTTTAAGCGACCTTAGGGCGTCCAGGCGCGGTTCGAAGCTTTCGCCGCGGCATCCGCACGTGGTGCGATTCAGATTTACGCCGCAATGCGGACACAGACCGCGGCAATCCTCCCGGCAAAGCGGGCGCGTCGGCAACGCGAGCAGCACTTGCTCGCGAATCAGCGGGCTCAAGTCCACCTCGTCGCCCTCATAGAGCGAGAATTCCAGGTCCTCGGCGCGAAGATTGTCGTCGTCGTATCCGATCGCCTTGGGTGACAGCACAAAGCGAAACGGGCGATCGCCCGCCGCGTCGAAATCCTCGAGGCATCGCGCGCACACGGCCCTGGTCCGGGTCTTCAGCATGCCCGCGAAGAACAGTTCCGTCCCCGCGCGATAGAACGACACCGACACTTCGACCGGTCCTTCCAGGTGATATTCGCGGATCGGTCCCTGCCCCAGGATACGGTTGATTTCCTGCTCCGGCTCGGCAAAGGCCATCTCTTTGGCATTCGCCGTTATGTCCTCGATTCGGATTTTCACCGCTCACGTGACGCCTTGGACGGGATAGTAGAAGGGGAATTATTGCATTTCGAGCGTGATGTTCAAATAGTGGGTTGTCGCCGCCGCGGCTTTCGCTGTAGCGTCCGCAATATTTCATCCTTGAAGGTAGATTAGCGATGACAACCGAGCGCTTCACTTTTCCCGCCAATTTCCTGTGGGGAACTGCCACCGCCGCCCATCAGGTCGAGGGCGGCAACGTCAACAGCGATTTCTGGCTGCTCGAGCATACCCCCGGCTCTCCATTCGTCGAGCCCTCCGGCGACGCTTGCGACCAATACCATCGCTACGCCGACGACATTGCGATGCTGGCGCGGCTCGGCTTCAACGCCTACCGCTTTTCGATTGAATGGGCCCGCATCGAGCCCGAGCCGGGCGAGTTCTCGCGCGCCGCACTCGACCATTACCGCCGCGTGCTCGCCTGCTGCCACGAGCACAAGGTCACGCCGGTCGTAACCTTTCATCATTTTACTTCGCCGCGATGGGTTACCGGCGACGGCGGATGGCAAGAGAAAAAAACCGCCGAGCGATTCGCCCGATATTGCGAGCGCGCGGCCGCGCATCTCGGCGACCTGATTGGCGTTGCGTGCACGATCAACGAGGCCAACCTCAGCGCTTACCAGTATCTGCTCGGCGCGCTGCCGCTGAAACTCGACCCGGCAGAGGCGAAATGGTTCGCGGAGGCGGCGCGGCGCATCGGCGCCGATCCCAATCGCTTCGCGCCGTACCTGATGTGCGATCAGATGAAGGCGCGCGACACGATGCTCGAGGCGCATCGGCTGGCCGCCGCCGCGCTCAAATCGTCGCGCGGCAAATTTCCGGTGGGAATTTGCCTCGCGCTTGGCGACCTCCAGGCCGTGCCCGGTGGCGAACAGCGGCGCGATCACATCAAGGCCGAATGCCAGGACATTTTCTTCGAGGCGGCGCGCGGCGACGATTTCGTCGGCGTTCAGACCTACACTCGCGATCGCATCGGCGCCAACGGCGCCCTGCGCCCGGAGGCCGGTGTCGAGACCACGTTGATGGGCTACGAGTTCTGGCCCGAAGCGCTCGAAGCCAACATCCGCCAGGCGAGCGCAATCGCCAAAGTTCCCGTGATCGTCACCGAGAATGGCATCGGCACCGACAAGGACGATCGCCGCATCGAGTATGTCCGGCGCGCACTGAACGGTGTGGCGCGATGCGTCCGCGACGGAATCGACGTTCGCGGCTACTGCTACTGGTCGCTGCTCGACAATTTCGAGTGGAACCTGGGTTATCGGCCGACTTTCGGCCTCGTCGCGGTCGATCGTGAGACCCAGGTGCGCTCGTTCAAGCCGAGTGCGCAATGGCTCGGCGATATCGCCCGCGCGGGCGCGATCGACGCGGAACTGGACTAGCCGCGCGGAGCGGTCCGCACTCCGATCTTCGGGCAAGTCCCGGCCAGCGCGCAGACCTCGCAATCCGGCTTGCGCGCGATACATACCCGGCGCCCGTGCAGAATCAGCCGCATCGAAAACGGCGTCCAATCATCGGCCGGCAGGATCTTCTGCATGTCGATTTCAATCTTTGCGGGATCCGTCTGCCTGGTGAATCCCAGCCGATACGTCAGCCGCCGCACGTGCGTATCCACGGCGAAAGCCGGCTTGCCGTAGATATGCCCGAGAATCACGTTCGCGGTCTTGCGCCCGACTCCCGGGATTTTCACCAATTCTTCCATTTTGTCCGGGACCTCGCCGCCGTAGTCCTTGACGATCTTCTGGGCGGCTCCGATCAGCGATTTCGTTTTCTGGCGAAAGAATCCCGTCTTGACGATTAACTCTTCGACGTGCCGGCGGTCCGCCGCCGCCATCGCGCGCGCGTCGGGATATTCGCGGAAAAGTCCGGGCGTTACGCGATTGACGCCCACGTCCGTGGATTGCGCCGAAAGAATCGTCGCCGCCAGGCATTGCCACGGCGTTTTGAAGTCGAGGGTGATGCGCGCCTCGGGATACAGCTTCGCAAGCGCGCGCGAGACTATCCCCGCGCGTTTCTTCAAATCCGCGATTGATTCGCGTGCCGCCACGATTGCTCAGCCGATGGCGCGCCGGCTGCGCTGCTCATGCGTGAAGCCGGCGACTTCGGCGTCCTCGCGCGCGCGATCCCATCCGAGCTCAGCCGCCATGATTCGCGCGACGGCCGGCGCCGCCGCTTCCGCCTCGACCGGAGAACGCCACGACAACGACGTGCGCCGAATTAAAAAGTCGCCGATCGAATGCGCCATCTCGCTGCCAACGGCGTGGACCACCTCGGCTCCCAAAGCGGGACAGCCGGGCGACAGCGGCTCGGCCAGTTCGGGCCGCCGGGCGGCAATTCGCGCGACAATCGGCGCGCGCGTCCCGTAACGCGCTTTGAGGATTTCAGCCGATTCGGCCGGGATGCTTCGCATCGCCGCGCCGCCGCCCGGCTCGTCGTCCGCGCCCAGCGGCCGCGCGCCGGGAAACGGTGTCGCGAGCGTTGGGCAAATTTGCTGCGGACGTCCGAGCCTCTTCATCACGAGATCGACGAGCTTCTGCGCAATCTCGCGATGCGTGGTAAACTTCCCTCCCGCCACCGTGATCAACCCCGACGGACCCTCGAGTATCACTTCCTCGCGCGGCACCGCCGACGGCGCCGCCGCCTCCTTCTCCCCCCTGACGAGCGCGCGCAGTCCGGCGAAGCTGGCCGCCACATCGGCATTCTTAAGCTTGATCCCCGGCAGGCTCTCGGCCAGCACCGCGAGCAGATATTCGATGTCGTCCGGCTGCGTCCTGACGCTTGCGGGATCGCCCGGATAATCAGTGTCGGTCGTGCCCACCAGCACGTAACGCTCATGCGGCATCACGAACACGATTCGCCCGCGCTCGTCGCCGAGCACGATCGATTCGCGCACCGGCAGAACCGTTCGCGCAAACACCAGATGCACGCCCTTGGTCAATCGCACGCACGGTTTCGACAACGGATCGTCCATCCGCCGAATCTCGTCCACCCACGGGCCGGCCGCGTTCAGGAATTTCCGGGCGCAAAGCTCAAGGCTGACGCCGCCGAGCAGATCGCGCAGGCCGGCCGACGCGATCTTCCCGTCGGTCATGCTGAAGTTTTCGACCGCCGTGTAATTGGCGACCGCCGCGCCGTGCAAATCCGCGTCGAGCACGTTCTCGAACGTGACGCGCGCGTCATCGGCCCACGCGTCGAAATACATCGCGCCGCCGGTCAACCCGTCCCGGCTGAGCGCGGGCTCGGTCTCGCGCACCTCGGCAGCATTGAGGGTCGAGTGCCACTCTTTGAACGGCATCTGCGCGAACAGGTCGTACAGCGTCAGTCCCATCGCCATCGTGAAACGATTGAAGCCGCGCCCCCGATACACCGGAAACAGAAACTGAATCGGATGCACCAGGTGCGGCGCCGTGAGATGGCGCAGGCGCTCGCGTTCGCGCAGCGCCGCGTACACCAGTTTGAACTGCCCCTGCGGGAGATAGCGAAAGCCGCCGTGAATCAGCTTCGACGATCGCGACGAGGTGGCGCCCGCGAAATCGCCGCGGTCAATCAGCGCAACGCGCAGTCCCCGCATCGCGGCGTCGCGCGCGACCGCCGCACCATTGATGCCCGCGCCGATTACCGCGAGATCAAATTCCTCGTCACGAAATCTCGCCAGACTTTTTTGACGGTTCAGCATGGGTGCGTGGGCCGGCGCCTGCCTCAGTAATTCACCAGAGCGACAAAAATGTCGCTGACGTTGGTCCCCGTCGGCCCCGTGACGAACAGCCCGCCCGCCGCTTTAAAGAAGTTGTACGAGTCGTTGCGGATCAATGCCGTCCCGGCGCTGACTCCGGCGCGATCGCCATTGGCGACCGTGCCCGGCGACGCGAATGCTCCCGCCGCGTCGGTCGGCCCGTCGATTCCGTCCGTGCCCGCGAACAACGCCGTGATTCGACGCCCGGGTCCTATCTCCGACAGTTCGATTGCCGCCGCCAGCGCGCATTGCTGGGCGCGTCCGCCCCGTCCGGCTGCGCGCACCGTCACCACAGGCTCGCCGCCTGCAACGACGCACGCCCGCTCGTGCGTGACCTCGCACAGGTGCTTCGCAATCGCGCGGCCGACGTCGTTGGCCTCGCCGCGCAGCTCCTTCCATCGGTCCGGATGATACCCGAGGGCAGCCGCCGCCCGCTCGGCGCCCTCCAGCGCAACATCGCCGTCGCCAATGATCACGTTGGTCACCCGTTCGAGGATCGGATCGCTGCTCTTTACCGTCGCGTCGGTTTCGCGCGCCAGCGCCCGTTCCAGGTACCCGCGGATCGACTCGGGAGCACGCCCCCAGACGTTGCGCCGCTTCATCACCGCGACCGCGTCGCCGACGCTGCTCCAGTCGCCCGCGGTCAGGCCCGAGCCAATGGTCGCCAGGTCGTTGCCCGGCACGTCGGAAATAATCAGCCCGAGCACGCGCGCGCCGCCGCAATGGCGGATCAGGCGTCCGCCCTTTACGGCCGAAAGATGCTTGCGCACGACGTTGAGCTCGCGAATCGACGCGCCGGCTTTGAGCAGCGCTTGATTTACCGCGATCTTGTCCGCCAACGCTATCCCCTCGGCCGGCCGCGTGAACATCGCCGACGCGCCTCCGCTCAGCGCGACAATCACCAGGTCGTCCGCCGCCGCCCCATGCAACATTTCGCACGCCGCATGCGCGGCAGCCTCGGAGGACTCGTCGGGCACAGGATGGCCCGACGCGAGGACTCGCACCTTCTTTTTCAGTTTTTTCAGTATTAAGGCTTTTTCAGCATCAAGAGCGCGCTCCGATGTCGCGCCTCTTGGGATTACGGCGATCGCATCGGCGAGCTTGTCGCCGATTCGGCGTTCGATCTCGTGCGCCATCCCGGCCGCCGCCTTGCCCACGGCCAGCATGAAGACTCGCGACGCGCCCGCGATCAAATCGGGAACCTGTTCTGCGCCTGGGCAACCGCCGTCCATCGCGCGCCCGACGAGTCGGGCAGGATCGACAGCCGCGACCGCAGCGCGATAGATCGTTTCCAGGTCCGCCCGCGCCGCCCTGTCGAAATCGGAATCTGTAGCCAGTTTTTTCAGTATTATGGCTTTTTCAGTATTTCCGTATTAAGGCTTTTTCAGTATTAACAGCGCGCACCGCGCTACCGTCGCAGCGCGCGGATTTTTCCCGATGACTCCGCCACCAGGACTACATCCGCCATCGCGATGAACAACCCCGTGCCGACCACGCCCGGAATCGCCAGCAGGTCTCGATCCAGCCGGGCCGGATTGGCGATCTTCTTCACCGCGCAGTCGAGAATCCAGTTGCCGTTGTCGGTAACGAATTCCTTGCCGTCGATTTCGCGGATTCGCGGCTTCATTCCGAGTGCTTTGATCTGTGCCATCGCGAGCGGCGCTCCGAACGGGATGACTTCGACCGGGAGGCTGCCGCGATGGCCGAGTTTCGGCACCAGCTTTTCCTCGCCGACCAGCACGACGAACCGGCGCGACGACGCGGCCACGATTTTTTCGCGGACCAGCGCGCCGCCGTAGCCCTTGATCAGATTGAGACGCGGATCGACCTCGTCGGCGCCGTCGAAGTCAGTGTCGATTTTTCCCGCATCGGCCAGCGTGACGATCGGGATTCCCACCGAGCGGCCCAGTTCCTCGCTCGCGCTGGAAGTCGGCACGCCGCGAACTTCAATCCGGCTGGCTCCCAGAGCTAGAATGAACGCGCTGGCCGCCCGGCCCGTCCCAAGCCCAATGGTATGCCCGGGCTTGACGTAGCGGAGTGCATATTGAGCGAGCGCGTCGAGTGCATCGTCGTCAGCAGCCATCACGCGTCACGGCCTGCCGTTGCGCAGCAGTTGCATGAACTCCTGGCGCGTCTCGGTGTGGGTGCGGAACGCGCCAAGCATCGCCGACGTCGTGACGTAGCAATTCTGCTTCTCGACACCGCGCATCCGCATGCACAGATGCTCGGCCTCGATCACCACGGCGACGCCGAGCGGATCGACCTCCGACATCAACGTGTGCGCGATCTGGGTCGTCAAGCGCTCCTGCACCTGGAGCCGCCGCGCGTAGATTTCGACCAACCGCGCCAGCTTCGAGATTCCGACGATCTTGCGATTGGGCAGGTAGGCGACGTGCGCCTTGCCCATGAACGGCAGCAGGTGATGCTCGCACAGGGAGTAGAAGTCCAAATCCTTGCACAGGATCATTTCCTGGTAGTCTTGTTCGGCAAACAGCGCGTCGTTGATCGCCTCCTTGGGATCCTTGGCGTAGCCGCTGGTTAGAAACTCATAAGCGCCGGCGACGCGCGCGGGCGTGCGTTTGAGTCCCTCGCGATCCGGATCCTCGCCGATATGACGCAGGATGACGCGGACCGCATCTTCGACCTTGGCGCGGTCATTTATATGGCTCCGGGCGATCGTTTCGGCGCTCGCTTTTCCCACTTTCAATTCCCGGCCGGCGCGATTCTTGTCTGCGCGAATACGGTTCATTTACCGATCTCCGTTGCGCCAGCGGCTGAACTGAAGGGCCAGCTCGATGGCGAGTGACGGGCCACCACCGCTCATGATGTTGAACCCGGCGCCTTCGCCAGCCAACGACTTCATCAGCGCCATGTTCTCGCGAAGCGAAATCGCGCGCACCTCTTCTTCGCTCATCCCGCCGAATCTGTCCAGATGGATCCGCGCACCGCTTAAGTCTTTGACGCGGTCGATCAGGTAGGTTGCCATTGCCTCCCGCTTGACGGGGAGGATTCCGAGCATCGTCCTGATTCCGAAGCTGTTGGCTTTCGCGATAAAGCGCCGCCCGGTCTCGGCGTCGAACACCGGCTGCGTGATCACGAAGCGGGCACCCGCGTCGGCCTTGCGCGCGAGGAGGTCGAACTCGCGCTCGATGTTCTTTCGATTTGGATTGGCGACCGCACCGGCAACAATCGACGGGATCGTCTTGAGGAGCGGCTTGCCCTCTCCGGTGTCGCCGCGATTCAAGTCGGCGATCATCGCGAGCAATCCGGATGCGTCGATGTCATGCGAAGCGATTGCGACGCCGTCGTCGCCGGGCGGAATTTTGTCGCCGTTGAGCGCGACCACCGCGTCGATCCCGATAGCCGCCGCGCCGAGCAGATCGGATTTCAGCGCGAAGCGGTTGCGGTCGCGGCACGAGACGTTCAGCACGACCGGGATTTGCAGGCGCACCTTGATCCCGGCGGCGAACACCAGCCCCGACATCTTCACCTTGCCCAGCGCGTTGTCGGTCAGATTGATCGCATCGACGTGCCCCACCAGAGCGGCGAGGCGGCGGATGAGCGGCGCCGGATTGATTCCGCGCGGGGGAGAAACCTCGAGCCATAGCGCAGGCGCGGCGGCGTTCAGGCTGTCAAGAATTGAAGGCAACGGATTTCTCCGCGGATTTGTGAATCAGGCCGCGCGCTTCACGCCTGGCGGCGCTCGGTTGCTTTGACCTTCTGATACTTGCGGTAGTCGTATCCGGTCGCCATCGCCATCAGCAGCGGCTCCATCCCGCCCTGGCGCTCGCGGCGCAGCACCCGCAGGCGATCGAAGAACTCGCGGAAGTCCTTGTCCACGCGATTCTTGCCGTCCACCGGCTGCAGAAAGAAATCGTGCAGGCGCGTCACGGTGAAGCGCAGCGAGGAAAACCGCAACTCGTTGGGAAACGCGTCCCATTCCGCCAACGACAGCGTGCGCACCGACTCGTAACCCGACAGCAGATAGCGGAACCGGTCGAGCGAGTAGGCGCCATCGACAAAGCACAGCGCATTGACCGCGGTCGCGATGTCGAAAATGAACTTGCCGCGGCATGCGGCGTCGAAATCGAGCATCGCGGTCAGCCGCTCGCCGCGAAACAGCAGGTTGTCGGCGAAGATGTCGCCGTGGATGACGCCCTTGGGCAGCTTGCTCTCGAGATAGCGCGTCAGATACTCGACCTCGTCGTCCAGCGTGCGGCAAATCTTGCGGAAGTAGTTCGGCAGCCGGCTGCGCACCGTCAGGTACAGGTCGGCGATTCGCTCGAAACTGAAGCGGTTGTCGATTCCCTTCTTGTACGCTTTGCCGATTACATGCAGATCGCCAAGGGTGTGACCGATCGTTTCGAGCTGGCTCGGCTTGAGCCGGGCGGGCGCCAGCACCTTGCCCTCCTGGTACTTGAACAGCGACACGCAGCGGTTGTTGAAATTGCGGTAAAAGCGCCCCATCCGATCCTGCATCGGATGCGGGCACGGAAACGAATGCTTGCGCAGAAACGAAAGCAAATCGATTTCGCGCTTCAGTTCGTTTTCGCGCTTGACCTCGTCCAACCGCAGCAGAAACTTGCCCTTGGCGGCTTCGAGCAGGTAGTTGGTGTTGACCGATCCTTCCGGGATACCGCTCGCGCTGGTGACACGGCCGAGACCGTAATCGTCCGCGAGCTCCTTGAGAAACGGTTTGCTTAACTCGGTGTAAACGGCCATGAGGAGGTGTAATCGATCGAGGGACTCTCAGCGCGCCAAGTCTAGGATGTGACCGGCGCCTCGTCAACTAGGGGTCAGAAAACCCTGCTAAACAGGGGGGTTCGTGAATTCAGAAAATGGTTTCGGGCCAGCCGCGATAATGTCCGACTTGCCACAAGCGTCGAGCGCGGCTAAATCAATCTCATGCCTACATCCAGAAAAACCACCGCGAAAACTCCGAAGAAGCCCGCAACCGCTTCGGCCAAGGCCGGGGGTTCTGTCGCATCGAAGAGCGCCAGCGCCGCCCTTCAAGGAAAAAAGGCGCCGGCCTTCGCGCTGTCCGACGCCGACGGAAAAACCGTCGCGCTGAAAGATCTGATCGGCTCGAACAACCTCGTGCTGTACTTCTATCCCAGGGACATGACCCCCGGATGCACCGCCGAGGCGTGCAGCTTTCGCGACAACATTGCGCCGATCAAAGCGCTGGGCGCAAAAGTCGTCGGCATCAGCGCCGACTCGAGCGACTCGCACGCCAGGTTCGTCGCCAAGCACGGCCTCAACTTCCCGTTGCTCGCCGATCCCGGCAACAAGGTCTGCCGGCTCTACGGCGTGTACAAGAAGAAGTCGCTTTACGGGCGCGAGTTCATGGGCATCGAGCGCACCACGTTCGTGATCGACAAATCGGGCGTCGTGCGCCGCGTGTTCCCCAAGGTCAAGGTCAACGGGCACACCGACGAAGTGATCGCCGCGCTCAAAGAGATCGGCTAGCGGACACTGCTCACGAAGCTGCCGCCCGATTCGTATCGAGCAGATTGTCGCGCAGAAATGCGCGCAGTTCGGGCTCGACGCGCTTGCCGAGGTCGTGCGACGCCTGCGGGAAATAGCGGGTCGATACCTTGGCGCCGCGCATGCGCAACGCGTCGGCGAGCTTCACCGCCTGCCCCACCGGCACCCGATTATCCCGCTCGCCGTGCATGATCAGCACGCTGCACTCGAGCTTCGGCGGCAAATTCGCGATCACGCTGCGCTCCTTCAGGATCCGCTTGCTCGGCCATACTTCGCGCAGGATCGACAGCTTGGTGCGCAGCGGCGCCTGCGGCCATAGCGTGATCGGGTCGTAACATCCCGATTGCAGGATCAGCGCGCGCGGGCGCGAGTCGTAGTCCATCAACAGACCCGCCGCGACCGCGCCATGCCCGAGTCCCCACACCGCCAGCCGCGTCGAGTCGACGTCGGAGCGCCCCGCCAGCATGTCCAGCGCCCGTCGCGACGCCAGCACCGACGGCTGCCCCACGAATCGGCTCGGCCCCGACGATTTGCCGTAGCCCGGGATATTCACGCACGCGACCTGGATACCCATAGCCGCGATACTCTGGCTCATCTGCACGCATCGATCGACGCTGCCCTCGCCTCCGTTCAGCACCAGCAGCCCGGGCCGCCGGCCCTGCTCCGCGCTGCGCGTCAGGTAGCCCTCGATATGGTAATTCTTGGGACCCATCGCCACGTCGAAGTTGAATTGATCGACGTTCTTGTACTTTGACTCGATCGATTTGCCGGGAATCCGGCACGCGAGCATCGACGTAGCGAGTGCAATCGCCACGATCCAAAGTCTGGCCAATCTTCTTGTCGGGACCGGGTGCATCTCTGAAAATAAGCCAAGGGTTCGGCTGGGCAAGGGCAAGTCGTCGGACATCGTCCCGTAATGTACTCGCGTTGTCACTAATTGAAAACGGGTTGTTGATGACCTGCCCGCAACATTGCGATTGAATCGCGCCGAGGTTTGACCGATACTTGTCGATTCGCAAGCGTAATTTTCGATCTACGGCGCTATTTCATTCGGTGGCAGCAATGGCAACGCAGGCAGAAAAGGCAGTTCCCGCATCGGCGGCAATTGATTTCGACAAAAACGGCGGCGTCGTCGCCGCAATCGCCGTCGATCACCTGAGCCACCGCATCCTGACCGTCGCCTACATGAACCGCGAAGCGTTCGATGAGACGGTGGCCACCGGCCGCGCCTGTTACTTCTCGCGCTCGCGCAACAAGCTTTGGCGCAAGGGCGAAGAGTCGGGAAATTTTCAAGTCGTCCGCGAGATTCGAATCGACTGCGACGCCGACGCGCTCGTAGTCGCCGTCGAGCAGCTCGGCGACGGCGCCGCATGCCACCTGGGCTACGAGTCGTGCTTTTTCCGCAAGCTCGACGCGGGCGCATGGAAAATCGTCGAGCAACGCAAAGTCGATCCCGCCAAATACGGCCCCGGCTACGGCCATCAGCCCAAGAAGCCGGCGGGTTGATCGCAATCGGGAAACCACATGCCTGATCAAGTTCTGAAATTCGGCATCCCCAAGGGCAGCCTGGAGCAACAGACGCTCGAGCTGATGCGCAAGTCCGGATGGCGCATCACGGTCGGCTCGCGCTCCTACATCCCGACCACCGACGATTCCACGCTCAGTTGCCGCATCCTGCGCCCGCAGGAGATGCCCCGCTATATCGCCGACGGCTCGCTCGACGCGGGAATCACCGGCAGCGACTGGATCGTCGAGAACAACGTGACGCTCCATCAGGTCGAGAGCTTCATTTACGCCAAGGCCACGTTGACGCCTTCGCGATGGGTGCTATGCGTGCGCGATGATTCGCCGGTCAAGCGGCTCGAGGACCTCGAGGGCAAGCGAATCGCGACCGAGCTCGTGCAGTTCGTCACGCGAATCCTCGCCGAACGCAAAGTTAAAGCAGAAGTTGAATTTTCATGGGGCGCCACCGAGGCCAAGGTCGCCGAAGGAATCATCGACGCCGCCATCGACGTCACCGAGACCGGCTCCTCTTTGCGCGCCAACGGACTTCGCATCGTCGAGGAATTGCTCGTCTCGAATCCCGTGCTGGTCGCCAATCCGGCCGCATGGACCGACCCCTGGAAGCAGGCCAAGATTCGCCAGCTCGGGATACTGATTCGCGGCGCGCTCGACGCCGACAGTCGCGTCGGCATCAAGATGAACGTCGCCAAAGACAACCTCGAAAAAGTGGTCGCGCTGCTGCCGTCGATCACCGCGCCCACCATCTCGCACCTCTACCCATCTGCGGCACTCAAGGGCGTGGAATGGCTGGCGGTTGAGACGGTCATCGCCGAGCACACGGTGCGCGAGCTGTTCCCCAAGCTGCTCGAAGCGGGCGCCGTCGGCATCGTCGAGTTCCCGCTGAACAAAATCATCGGCTAGGTGCCTGCCCATGAAGACGCTCCGCACCGAGACCCGCAACGGCGTCGGCTCGATAATTCTCACCCGCGCCGCCGAGTACAACACCATCACGCCCGAACTGCGCGACGAGCTTGCCGCCGCCATCGATCGCGCCGACGCCGACCACGACGTCCACGTGATCCTGCTGCGCGCCGACGGCCCCGCGTTTTGCGCCGGCTACGGACTCGATTGGTCCACGCGCGCGCAAACCGGCGAGCCCTCGCGCCGGCACGTGTGGGACTCGGTCGCCGACTACGGCATGATCTCGCAATTCGTCAACGTGTACATGAAGCTCTGGTACGCGCGAAAACCAACCATCGCCGCGGTCCAGGGATGGTGCATCGGCGGCGGCACCGACATGGTGCTATGCGCCGACCTGATAATCGCCGCCGAGTCCGCCTCGTTCGGTTATCCGCCGTCGCGCGTGTGGGGCACGCCGACCACCGCGATGTGGGTGTATCGGATGGGCCTCGAGCGCGCCAAGCGCTACCTGCTGACCGGCGATGAAATCCCCGCGCCGGAGGCCGCGCGCATCGGACTCATCCTCGAAGCCGTGCCCGACGGCGAACTCGACGCGCGCGCGACCTCGCTGGCCGAGCGGATGGCGCAGGTGCCGAGCAATCAACTTCAGATGCTCAAGCTGCTATGCAATCACACCGCGGAGAACATGGGGCTTGCGACTTCGCGGCTGGTCGGCTCGCTATTCGACGGAATCGCGCGGCATACTCAGGAAGGCCTCGATTTCGTGGCGCGCGCGAATGCGGCGGGCTTCCGGCAAGCGGTCCGCGAGCGTGACGATCCATTCGGCGACTATGGTTCCGGGCCGCGTTCGAAAACCCGGGCGAAACCGCGCGCTGGCAAAAGCGAAAGCACAAAAAACGGCAAACGAAAATCTTAATTTAAGTGAAACGATGACCACCAGTGACATTACCTTCCCCGCCGACGGCGGCCGTCCGATGCGCGCTGCGTACGCCGCGCCTTCCGATGCGCAAAAACATCCCGGCGTAATCGTCATCCACGAAATCTTCGGGCTCAACGACGACATCCGGCGAATCACCGGGATGGTCGCCGACCTCGGTTACGCCGCGCTCGCGCCCGACCTCTACGATCGCGACGGGATGCGCATCCTATGTATCGCGCGCACGATGATGACGCTCAATCGCGGCGAGGGTGACGCGTTCAACGACCTCGACGCGGCACGCAAATTTCTGCAGCAGCAGCCCGGCGTTGACGCCGCGCGCATCGGAGTCATCGGCTTTTGCATGGGCGGCGGATTCGCCCTGATGTTCGCGGCGCGCGCTCCGATAGGCGTCGCCGCGACGTTCTACGGCGACGTGCCCAAGACCACCGAGCAGTTGCGCGGCGTATGCCCGGTGCTCGGCGGCTACGGCGGTCAGGACAGGATGTTCGCGGCGCATGGCCGCAGGCTCGAAAAGCTGCTCACCGAGATGGGCGTCGATCACGACGTGAAGATTTACGAAGATGCGGGCCACAGCTTCATGAGCCGCAACAGTGGATTCCTCGCGTCGATAGGAAAAATCGGCCCGATGAAGGTGGCTTACAATCCCCAGGCCGCCGAAGACAGTTGGAAGCGGATCGAAGCATTCTTCGGCCGCCACCTCGGCCACTAGTAGCGGGCTGTACCTTCGCATAGGCTCGCAAGCTCGCGTGTACGCCTTTGTAATTAGGAGGGAAAACACTTTCATGCATAACCGATCGTTCGCAATCATGCGTTCAAGGGTGCTGCCAGTTTTGATCGCTTCGCTGTTCATGGTGGGATGGCTGAGCGTGGGGCAATGCCAAGAGCCAGAAAAGGCATCGATCCCCGATCTGAACGGAACCTGGACGGGCACTCTTACGGGCAAGACCCGTCACCCCAAGGTCTGCGGAACCGCGGACCTTTCGATGACGTTCGACCAGGCAGTTGGCAAATCCACGTTCACCGGGAGCTATATCCTGCGTCCGAGCGCCACTTGCAGTGGTGGCACCGGTGACCTGACCGGCAGCGTGACACGAAAGGGAGTCGTCAAGATAACTGCCGACAATGGCACGGACTGCACGACAGACATGGTCGGACACGTGGATGATGCGGTGACGGAAATCACCGGTAGCTTCAAGCTGTCGAGCGGATGCAGTTCGAAAGAACGCGGTGGCACAGGCAGCTTCGACGTCAGTTTGTGAGCCTCGGGTGAGCGGGACCGGTGAGGAATCTATGTGCGGCGCATCGCACAACCGCGCTGCGTATGCGTAGATGTCCCTCACCCTGACCGTATCCCGGCCAACTGGCGAGAATAAGAAGTAACGCGCTACTTGCTCAAACCAACGGCTTGGCGGGATTTCGCGATTCGCTCGCGCGAGGCCACCAGCGCTTCCACGTTCTTTGCGCCGCGGTAGCCCATCTGATCGGCCAGATATTCGGCCAGCTTGCGCTCCGAGATATTCGGCTTCTGCTTTCGTTTGTCTTCGGCCAGCTCGGTGAGCGTGGTCCGCAACGTATCCTCGGAGTCCCTGAGCGTCTCGAAGATCGGGGAGGGGATCACAGAATTAATCGGCATGCCTTCACCTGTGTGCTAATCTTGTCCTTATTGTAACACAACCGGGGCAATTGTCTTGCATGCCTTAAGTCAAGCGAAAGCATCCACAATTCGTCAAATTTTTTGTTCCCCGTGCAGGATTTTTTTCGGAAGACGAGAGCTAACTCTGCGGGTCCTTCAGATGGGGGCGCGTAGCGTAAAAGAAATCGATTCCCGGCACACCGCGCGGCGTTTCGTCGTCGAATAGCACCGACACCACGCCGTAAAATGCGACGATCATCCAGAACGCGCCGGTCCCGACCGGCGGAAACGCCGCCGTCATCGCTCCAACGACCAGCGTCGCGATTGCGTCGCGCAACAACCAGAGCTCCTGCATCTTTGTCGCGACTCCCGGCCTTTGAGCGCCGTCCCGCCGGCGCCCGGCGCCCTATTCTCCGGTCCAGTTGGGCTTTCGTTTCTGCGAAAACGCCAGCGGACCTTCAACCGCGTCCTTCGATCGAAACAGCTTCGACTGCAAATCGTAATGCTTCGCGAGCGCCGCTTCGACCGGCGTCCCAAGTCCGCTCATCGCCGCTTCCTTCGTGGCCTGCACCGACAACGGCGAGCATTCCATGATCTCCGCCGCCCACTTCTCAGCCGTGGCCATGAGATCCTTGAGCGGCACCACCTCGTTGACGATTCCGTAGCGAAGCGCGTCGGCGGCCGTGATGTGCTTGCCCGTAAGCATCATGCCCATCGCGATCTTGAGCGGAATCTGGCGCGGCAGGCGATGCACTCCCCCCGCCGCCGCCATCAGGCCCACGCGCGGTTCCGGCAATCCGAAGCGCGCGTGTTCGGCCGCAATGATAATATCGCAAGCGAGCGCGATCTCGAATCCACCGCCGAGTGCGAATCCGTTAACCGCCGCGATGATCGGCTTGTAAATGTCGTAGCGCGCGGTAATCCCGGCGAAGCCGCCCTTGAGGCCAATGGTCCCGGCCAGTTGCCCGCTATTCTCCGCGGTCCAGCGCAAATCGTTGCCGGCTGAAAACCCCTTGTCGCCGGCCCCCGTCACGATCGCGACCCACGCCGACTTGTCCGCGACGAAGTTGTCCCACACGCTGTCCATCTCGGCGTGACACGGCGGATGCAACGCGTTCATCCGCTCGGGCCGGTTGAACGTGATGTAGGCGATATGGTTGCGCTTCTCGTACTTGATGAATTTCAAATCCATTTCGCTTTTTCACTCCCTCGCTGATTTTTCCATGCGTATTCTACTGCTCGTCGAGCAGTTCGAAAAACGCGTCGATGCTTTGCATCAGTTGCCGCCTGATCTGTGCGCGGCTGCCTTCGATCAGATGCATCGTGACTCGCCCGCTGGTGCCGTCGGCCAGGCTGACCCGCGCATCCTCGACGCCCGCTACGCTGGCTTGGTCGAAAATTCGCATCCCATAAACCAGCGATCCGCGCTGCGACGCCCCTTTCACCAAAGTCAGCTTACGCGCCATCGGGGTCTACCTCGTTCATATCGGTTGCTCTATAGCATAACGTTGACAATCAAGGATGGTGCCCACAGAATTGCGCCGATGGATCGATTATCAACTAAAGTCCGACTGAGAAAAAAAAGCCGATTCTTCCGATTCGCCCCGCTAGCGGTCATGTCGGCGGCGTTCATCACCGCTTTCGCTGGATGCGGTCTCGCCTACCAGGCCGGCACTCGAATCAAGGCGACGCGGATGTCGGATTCGCTGCAGGTCGGCCAGACGTCGCCACAGGTGCATCACGCGTGGGGCGAGCCCGACCTGCGAACCTATCTGCCGGGCGATACCGAGGTCTGGAGCTACCCCTATAAGCCCAACAGCAACGACATCACGGCGGCGCTCCTGTACACCTCGTCCAAGGACGGCGACAAGGGGACCTTCCTCGATTTGAAGTTTGTTGGGGGCAAGCTCGTCTCATGGCAAGAGGCCGAGCATACGCTGCCGGCCAAGGGACATACGGGCATCAGCATGGGAATCGGCGGAGGACCGATCGGAAACGGGACCCAGACGCAGCCGGGAGCGGTGCATTACTAGTCGTAGCCAATGGCTGCGCGACCGGTCAGTGCCATGGGGAAGGATACTTGCAAGTAGCAGGAACCATCGTGTCTAATTGAGCGGGAACGGGGGAAAATGGTGGAAAGTTCGGTGTGGTGGCATTTCGGTGTGGTGGAATTGTCGTTGAAGATGACCCCATATGACTTGAATCCTTGCGGCCTGGCGCCGGCGGTTTCCGAACTTTCCTGGGGAATTGCCTAATGGCGACCGCACGAAAAAGCTTCGAGGCAATCCTGCTGGACCGCTCGTGGGTCTCGGCGCAGGACCTCGACAAGGCGCGCCAACGCAAGAAGCCCGGCCAGGAGCTGGCCGACGTGCTGGTCGAGATGGGCGCGCTGGAGCCGCAGCGCCTGGCGCGCGCTCTCGCGCAGGAGTACCGGCTGCCGTTCCAGGCCCATATCGACGAGCATTCGCTCGACCCCGGCCTGGTCTCGAAGGTTCCCATCAACTACGCGAAGAAAAACCGCCTGCTGCCGCTGTCGAGCGTCGACGGCACGGTAACCGTGGCGATCGCCGACCCGGCCAACTACGAGCCGCTCGATGACTTGCGAATCCTGTATGGCGCGCAGATACATCCGCTGGTCGCGCCAGCCGAAGTAATCGCAGAAGCAATCAACCGCGCGTACGACCAGGCTTCGGCCACCTCGGCCGAGGACCTGATGATCGACCTCGAGGAAGAGCGGCTCGACGTGGTTGCCAGTGAACTCGCGTCGGAGCCGCTGGACTTGCTCGAGTCCGACGATTCGGCGCCGATCATCAAGCTCGTCAACGGCATCCTGTCGCAGGCGGTCAAGGACCGCGCGAGCGACATTCATATTGAAGTCTTCGAAAAGGAAATGGTGGTGCGCTTTCGCGTGGACGGGATGATGTACGACGTGTTGTCGCCGCCCAAGCGCTTTCAGCCGGCGATCACGTCGCGCGTCAAGGTCATGGCGGGCCTCAATATCGCGGAGAAGCGCCTGCCGCAGGACGGCCGAATCCGGCTGCGCATCGCGGGCCGCGATATCGATCTGCGCGTCTCGTCGATACCGACCGCGTTCGGCGAACGGATCGTGCTGCGCCTGCTGGACAGAGCGCAGGCGCTCGAGGTCATAAACCTCGACCATCTTGGTTTTTCCGGCGATAACCTGCAGCGCCTTGACCGGCTGATTCGGCAGAGCCACGGGATCATCCTGGCGACCGGGCCGACGGGCTCGGGCAAATCGACGACGCTGTACGCTTGTCTGAGCCGAATCAACTCGCCCGAAAAGAACATCATTACGATCGAGGATCCGATCGAGTACCAGTTGCGCGGCGTCGGCCAGATGCAGGTGAACCCGAAGATCGAGCTGACGTTCGCCAGCGGCCTGCGCTCGATTCTGCGCCAGGATCCCGACGTGATCATGGTCGGCGAAATCCGCGACAGCGAAACCGCCGAGATCGCCATTCAGGCCGCCTTGACCGGCCATCTGGTGTTCTCGACGCTGCACACCAACGATTCGTTTGGCGCGGTGACGCGGCTGGTGGACATGGGGATCGAGCCGTTCCTGGTCTCGTCGTCGATTCTCGCCGTGCTCGCGCAACGCCTTATCCGCAAGCTGTGCCCCGATTGCCGCGAGCCGTACCTCCCCGGCGAATCCGAACTTGCGCGGATCGGACTCAAGGGCGGGGACATGACGGCCAAGATCTGCCGTCCCAAGGGATGCCGCAATTGCCGCAACACCGGCTATCGCGGCCGAATCGCGATACAGGAACTGATGATCATGGACGACGAAATCCGGTCGCTCGTCATGCAGAATGCCGACGCCGCGATGCTGCGCCGCCAGTGCATCGGCCACGGGATGAGGCTGCTGCGCCAGGACGGCGCGTCGCGCGTGCTGCAGGGCGAGACCTCGATCGAGGAACTGCTGCGGGTCACGCAGGAAGACATCGACTAGCGCGCCCGCTTTAGTCTTTTTTCACCGATGCCAGTATTTGCTTATCGAGGACTTGGCGCCGACGGCCGCTCGGTCAACGGCGTGGTTGACGCCGACAGCGCGCGGACCGCGCGCGGCAAACTGCGCGCGTCGGGGATTTTCCCCACCGATCTCAACGAGGAATCCACCGCCGCCGAGCGCCAGGCCGCGGCCCGCGAGTGGCTGCCCTCGCTGTGGCGGCGCAAGATGCCGGCTGCGGACCTGGCGCTGCTGACGCGCCAGTTGAGCGCGTTGCTCGGCGCGGGCGTGCAGCTGGTCGATGCGCTCAGCGCGCTCAGCGATCAATCGACGCGCGCGGCGACCAAGCGGATGCTCTCGCAGGTGCGCGAGCGGGTGCGCGAGGGAACGTCGCTGGCCGACGCGCTGGCTGCTCATCGCGACACATTCTCCGACCTCTACATCGGGATGGTGCGCGCCGGTGAGCAGGCGGCGGCGCTCGAGGCGGTGCTGGACCGGCTGGCCGAGTACAGCGAACGCCAAAATGAATTCGTCAACAAAGTGCGCGGCGCGATGACTTATCCGATCATCATGATGTGCGTCGGCACGGCGATCATGGCGTTCCTGGTCGCGTACGTGGTGCCGCAGGTCGCAACGGTTTTCGCGGAACAGCATGCGGCGCTTCCGCTGGCGACAAAGATCCTGATTGGATTTTCGGCGATGGTCACCGGCTACTGGATCCCGCTGCTGCTGTTGCTGGTCGGGACGGTGGCGGGAATCAGCGCCGCGATGGCGACGCCGCGCGGCCGGCGCGTGTATGACACTGTGATCCTGAAGATGTGGTACATCGGGCCGACGATGATTCGAGTCATCTGCGCGCGCTTTGCGCGGACGCTGGCCACCCTGCTTGCCAGCGGCGTCCAGTTGCTCCCGGCGCTCGACGCGGTCAAAGGCGTCGTGACCAACGGTCTGCTCAAGGACGCCGTCGAGCAGAGCCGTGAAAGCATCCGCGAAGGCCACGGGATGGGACAGACGCTGGCGCAGAGCGGGCTTTTTCCTCCGCTGCTGATCGAAATGATCCGCGTCGGCGAACGTTCCGGGGAACTGGAGCGGATGCTCGAGCGGGTCGCCGACAACTACGAGCGTGAGGTCGCCCACTCGCTGAGCCAGATGACCACCGTGCTCGAACCGGTGATGACGCTGGCGATGGCGGCTGTTATTGTATTCATGATGCTGGCGGTGCTGATGCCAATCTTCCAGCTCAACCAGCTGATGCAATGACAAGCGCCCCGGAGGTAACCGCGATGAAGTCACGCCGATATAGCCAGGATGGATTCACCCTGATCGAAATCATGGTGGTTATTCTTATCCTCGGCCTGCTCGCGACAATCGTGGTCCAGAGTCTGCGCGGCGCCGCCGACAAGGCCAAACGGACCAAGGCGCAGGCCGATCTCGCCGAGATCAAGACCGCGCTCGATCGCTACTACCTCGACAACGGCTACTACCCGACCAGCGATCAGGGTTTGACCGCGCTGGTCTCGGCGCCGACCAACGGCCGCGTGCCCGCCAACTACGAAAGTGGCGGCTATATCGAGCGCCTGCCGCAAGATCCATGGGGGACGGCCTACTTCTACCAGAGCGACGGGAGCACGTACGTTTTGAAGTCGTTCGGCCCGGACGGCGTCGAAAGCGCGGACGATATAGACGCCAGCCAATCGTCGGCGTCGTGATGGCGCCATGAAATCGAGGCCCGGTCCATCTCCCCGCCGCGCCAGAGCGATCGCGCGCGCGCGGCCGGGCGTTTCGTTGTCGTCCGCATCGCCGGGCTTCACGCTGATCGAACTCGCGGTCGTAATCTTCATCATGGGCCTGATGCTGACGGTGGCGATGCCGTATCTCGGCGGATTTCGCCAGGCCGCGCTGCGCAGCCAGGCGCGCCGGCTGGCGGGCCGCGCGACTTACATGTTCGATGAGGCCACCGGCCACAAGCTCGTCCTGCGGCTCATCTTCGACTTGGACAACAATGGCTACGCGGCTGCGCAGCTCGATCCGTATGCGGTGCAGCCGGTGTTCGCGCCCGACAGCAGCGTTTCGGGACGCCCGATAATGATGCCGGCGGCGATTCGGATTCGCGACGTAACCATCGAAGGAATCGGCACCGTCAATCGCGGCACGGTCGCGACCACTTTCTATCCCGAGGGCTACGTCGATGCGACCGTGGTGCATCTCGATGACGCATCGGGCGATGTGATGACGCTGGAATTTTCTCCACTGACGGGCCAGGTCACGATCATCAGCGGCGACGTGATGCCGTCCGGGATGTCGCGGTGAATCTTCTTCGCCGGCGCGCGCGCGCGTTTACTCTGATCGAGGTGATGGTCGCGATAGCGATCCTCGGCATCGCGCTGATGGGCCTGCTGGGGCTGCATCATCAGAGCATCCAATCCGTCATTCGCGCTCAGCAGACGACGCGAGCCTCGATGCTTGCGCAGGCCGTGATGACGGAGGCGGAGCTCGAGCGATTTCCGGATCTCGGCTCCACCAGAGGCGATTTCGAAGCGTCGTTCCGCGGCGAGTTCCCCGACTTCCGATGGGAACGGACGGTCGAGGCCTCGGGAATGTTTCCCGATGTTCGCAAAGTCATGGTTGCGATCCATTACGGCCCCGGGCTTTCGCAAACCTTCTCGCTCGTCGAGTTCCTGCATTCGCCGATTCCGCCCGATACAACTCAGGGACAGGCGGTGACGCCATGATCAGGCGGCGTATCGGGAGGCATCCGGCGCCGCGCGGCTTCACCCTCATCGAGATGATGCTCGCGATTGGCGTGCTGGCGCTCATCCTCGCGATGCTGGCCAGCTCGTTCAGCACCATCGCGCATAGCAAAGTGCACGCTGAAGGGCGGCTCATGGTCGATCGCGAAGGCCGCGCCCTGCTGTGGCAACTGGGCACGGAAGTGAGCAATGCCGTGCAGACTCCGTACGCGCTCAGCAACGTTGCGCTGCTCGGCAACGGACACATGGGAAATGGCCTGCCGATCGATACCATCACGATGTCCACGTTCAGCGCAGGGCATCGCCGCGCGATTACCGGGATGACGCCCGAGAATATCGTCACCTACAATCTGACTCCGAATCGCGACCGGCCGGGCTGTTACCTACTGCAACGTTCGCAGCAGAGTGGATTGCTGACTTCCACGCCCGCGCTGCAATCTATGGTGCTCGCGGACAATGTGCTCTCGCTTCATATCCGTTATTTCGACGGCCAGCGCTGGGGCGAGAGCTGGGATTCGTCGAGTCTGCCGCAGGGACAGCAGTTGCCGATCGCGGTGGCGATCCAGATTCAGATGGCCGCGCCGGGCGGCCGCGTGATGGACTTCGCGACGCAAGTCACCGTGCCGATGGGAATAGCCCAATGGTAACAAGGTCGCAAAAGAACGAGCGCGGCGTGGCGATCCTGGCGGTGCTGCTGGGGATCGCCCTGATGACGCTGATCGTCGTGGATTTCGCGATGACGTCGGGACTCGGATTCGTGTCGGCGGCGAATCAGGCCAATGAGCTGCGCGCCGGTTACCTGGCGCGGTCAGCAATCAATATCGGTCTCGCGCTGCTGGCGCAGGACGCGCGTGCTAAATTGCAGGTGAAAACTCCGACCGAGACCTTGAACGACGTATGGGCGGTGCCATTTCCGCCGATGCCGCTCGAGGGCGGCATGGTCTCGTTGTCGATCGTGGACGAAGCCCGCAAGCTCCCAATCAATGCTATGATCAATCCAAGCGGCACTCTCAACCCGACTGCGGCTGCGAAAGTACAACGGCTGTTCACGGTCCTCGACGTGGACACTGACCTGATTCAAGGTATCATCGACTGGATTACGCCGCTTTCCGCCAACTCGACCGGCGGTGGCGGAGACTTCTACATGGGGCTGGTACCGCCGTATCAGCCGCGCTATGGCCCGATGCCGACGATTGGCGACTTGCAGATGGTCAAGGGATTCAACGAGGCAATCTTCAATCGGGTGAGCCCGTTTCTGACCGCGATGCCCCTGACGGGGGCGATCGCCTACACCGCGTCAACACAAGGGAACGTCAACACCGGGGTGCCGCCTGTGGCGAACGCCAAGGCCGCGTTTGCGCAAGTGAACGCCAACACCGCGCCGGCGCAAGTGCTGGCCTCGCTGGAGCCGGAGTTGATGGAGGATCAGAAAATCGTGCAGGAGATTGTCGAGGCCCGCGCCATTAAGCCGTTTACCCAACCCACCGACATCATGAACCTTCCGGATGTCGGCCCGATAGGACAGCGCCTTTCGCGCGACGTAGTCATGCGCAGCCAATTTTTTACGATTACCGGGACGGGAACTTATGCGGGCGCCCGCAAAATCATTACCGCAACCTTCCATCGCGAAAACAACGGCATCGGCGATCTCGCTGCGTGGCATGAAGACTAGGGTCCAGGGCGCTTAATGGCTCAACGAATACTTGCGCTGGAGTTCGTGGGCGACCGGGTGCGCGCGGCGGTCGCGGAGCGCTCGTGGAATTCGTTCAATCTCGCCGGCATGTACGATAAGGTTCGCGCCGATGACGAGGCCGATCTCAGTGGCGCGCTGTCGCGTTTGATCGCCGAGACCGGCCAGCCTGACATCGTGATATCCGCCCTGCCTGCCGATCGTATCGCCAAACGTCTGCTCGAACTGCCGTTCAAGGATGCGCGCCGGCTGCATCAGGTGGTTTCCTTCGCGCTGGAAGAGCACCTGCCCTTCCCGGTCGACAATGGCACGGTCGCATTTACCCGCGTCGGGCGCGAGGGTAACCATACGCTCGTCATGGCCGCGATGGTGCGCAAGACCGACCTGCAGCATCATCTCGATTTGCTGCAGAAGGCGGGACTCGATCCCAAGACCGTCACGCTGGCGCCGCTCGCACTGGCGGCGATGTTCACGCGCGCGCAAAACGGCGCCAAGCCAATGGCGCACCTGGTCGTCGAAGGTGATGAGTCATCCACCTCGGTCGTGCTGGTCGATCTGGGGGGAACGCCGCGCGCGCTGCGTTCGATGCCCGGCGGTCTGATGATGTCCGACGGATCGGTGGTCTCGCAGGACGCAGCCGCGCCGATTCTCGACTCGGTGCGTCAGACCTTGCTCGCGCATGGCGGGGAAATGGATCAGACCGAGGTAATCGTCGCGGGTGCGGCGGCGGCGTATCCGGAAGTGCGTGGACTGCTCTCCGATTCGCTGGCCATGCCGGTCCGTGACGGCGGCGCGTTCGATTACACCGGGATTTTCGAAGGCTCGGTGCCGAATACCGGCAAGTATTCATCGTGCATCGCGATGCTGCTCGGCGAGTTGCCCAGCAAGCCGCTCGATTTGATCAATTTCCGCCAGGGCGAATTCCTTTTTCGTGGCCGCATCCGCGGCG
The DNA here is from genome assembly GCF_050015535.1 of Binatus soli (SeqCode). Classification (NCBI taxonomy): domain Bacteria; phylum Candidatus Binatota; class Binatia (SeqCode); order Binatales (SeqCode); family Binataceae (SeqCode); genus Binatus (SeqCode); species Binatus soli (SeqCode). Next base: position 58,251 of record NZ_JBEKBF010000014.1, read on the forward strand.
ATCTCAGCCCCTTCTATACCTCGGGAATCCTCGCCGCCGCGCTGTTGGCCGTGATCATTTTTCATTTCGGCCTGGGCGTGTACGCCAATCTTCATCGGCTCAGCCAGGTCAATGCAGAAATCGCCGCCGTCGCCGGGCGGGTCCTTAGCGAAACCGATCCCGCCAACGCCAAGGCGCAGTTGAAGACCGGAATCGCGAAGATGAATCATCGGCTGACCCTAATAGGCGGCAACCTGACTCATTCGCCGCTCGACACGCTGGTGGCGGTGTCGCGAGCGCTGCCGCCCCGATTTCCGGTCGAGATGGCCGACGTTCAGATCGATTCCAACGGCTTGCGCGTGACCGGCCAGGCCGATTCGTTCACAACCGTCGATCAGGCCAAAGAAGCGCTCGACAAAAGTGGCTACTTCGGCTCGATCGAAGTCGCCCATGCCAAGGCCGGATCGGATCCGAGCAAGGTGGATTTTCGGATGGACGCAAACTTCAAGGGCGTAACGCCGGCGAATGAGCGCGCCGAGTAGCTGCAATGCTTAGAGAATGGATTGACAATTTGCGCGCGCGAGCAATGGATTTGCTCCGCCCCTATCTCAAGCAAGCCGCCACCCGCGTCGATCCGCTGATCGCGCAGGCGCGCGGCCGCTACCAGAAGCTCGAACCGCGCGAACGCATCCTGGTGCAAATCGCCGGCGGCCTGGTCGGAGCTTTTCTCATCTACAAGCTGATCTACATGCCGATCGTGGATCTGAGCCTGGGGCTGCAGGACAAGATTGTCCAGCGACAACAGGATCTCGCCGAAGTTCGCCGGCTCGCCGCCACTTATGCGCAGCTCAAGGCGGAGCTCGCCTCCGCCGAGCGGCACACGGTTCCGCCGGGCAAGGATTTCTCGCTGTTTTCCGTGATCGAAGCGTCGATGACCAAAAGTGTCGGACGCCAGAAGATCGGATCGATCGCGCCCGGCTCCGATCGCAAGCTTACCGACGGGTTCACCGAGTACAGCGTACAGTTGAAGCTCGACAACGTGAATCTCGCGCAGTTGGTCGACGCGCTCTACGGCATCAATTCGCTGTCGATGCCGATTGGCATCTCGGACATCCGCATCCAGCGCCGCACCCAGGACCCTCATTCTTACGACGTTGACCTCACCTGTGTTGCGCTCGCCAAGAATACCTGATGCGCCCGGGAATTCGTCCGCGCAATACCGGCGAACCCGTCTCGTTCGAGTCGGTTACGCAGCCGTCGGACTGACGCTTTTCGCTGCTTACCTGATTTCCACCTTTCCATACTCCGCAACTCTCTCGAAGGTCCTCGCGCCGATGGGCCTCGAGGTTTCCAGCGCGAGTCAGAGCGCCAGCTTTCCCTTCGGCGCCCGACTGGCCGGCGTCCGCCTGAGCTCGACCAGGCCCGCGTCTGCCGGTCCGCTCATCGAGAGCCCGGCCGTCACGATCGCGCCCGCGTTTCTCTCGATGCTGACGTTGCATCCCGGCGTTCGAGTAAAAGCCGCGCTCTACGATGGCGTCGTGAACGTCACGCTACGCCCCAGCGGCGGCGGCACCGCTATCAGCTACGACCTCGACTCCGTGGATATAGCCCGTCAGCGCCTGGTCGCGATTCCCGGCGCGGCGGCTGCGGGTACGATTTCTGGAAGCGGCAATCTGTGGCTGTCTTCCGGTGATATCGCGGAGACCGGCGACGGCGAGTTGAGCGCCGCGGGACTGACGCTCACGGCGCCGTTCGCGAGGTCGCCGATTCGTCTTGGCGACGGGCATTCAAAGTTCAAATTGGATCAAGGCACCTTAACGATAGAGGAATTCAGGACCGGCGGCGGCGACTTGACGCTGACCGCCGCGGGAACCATCCAGCTCGCGCCCGACCCGGGCCAAAGCGAACTCGCGATCGAATTCACTCTCTCCCCGGCTCCCGCCGCCGCCTCGCAGTTGGCGCTCCTGCTCGCGCTATTGCCGCATCCCCCCGGCCCGCAGCCCTATCGATTGACCGGCACGCTCGACGCCCCGCGAATCAGCTGACGGATTGACATAGCCGCTCACGCCGGCGCGGACTGGAAAAATTCCAGCACCGCCTCCTTGTAATGTTGATCGCCGGGAGCGCTCAAATGATCGCGTCCTTCGAGCATCACAAGTTTGCTGCCCGCAATTGAATCGCGCAGCAGTGTGGGATTACCGACCAGCAGGTCCTTGGTCCCGATCACGATCATGACCGGCACGCGAATTTGTTTCGCCGCTATATGCTCAGCCGTAAAATCGTCGCGAGCGGCACCCATGCACACAGCCAATGCCTTCAAGTCGTTGCCGGTGCTCTCCGCGAATTGGCGAAACTCCTTTGCCCGCTGATCCGTAACTCCTGAAATATTTTCGGCTAGCAGCGCATCGACGATCGGTTTGCGGCTGAAAGATGCGGACGTCGCCGACACCACACCGATTCCGCCGAGCACGGCCGCGCGCAAACGCTCCGGATGCGACATCAGCAGGCCCGTCACGATTCGCCCGCCCATCGAATAGCCCATAATGAGAGTGCGCTTGATTCCCAGATGGTCCATCAGCCCGATCACATCCTCGCCCATAATCTCGCCGCCGTACGCCGCCGAATCGTGCGGTTTGCCGCTTTTGCCGTGGCCGCGGCAATCCAGCGCGACGACACGGTAATGCGGTGCAAGCGTAGTGAACCAATTCGTCGCGCCCCAGTTATGCTCCGCGCGCGACGCGAAGCCGTGCACCAGCACAACCGGCTCGCCGATACCGTGTTCCTCGAAATAAATCTGCACGCCTTTGGAATCGAAGTAAGCCATCGTTCAACACTCCTCGTTGGACTATGCCTTCTGACCGAAGGAAAAATCCCGAAATCTTGCCTTGCAGCAATAATCGAATAGCCGCACAATCTGCGCAAATCAAACTCGCACGGAATTTCAAATGGCATCAAACCAAAAACTTGGACTTCAAACCTCGATCGACGCCGGCGCGTTCGCCGACCGCCTCGCACTCATCCGCGAGGCCGAGGACCTCGGCTACACTTCCCTGTGGATTGCGGAGGTCAGCGGACCCGACGCGTTCGTCAGTCTCGCCGCGCTTGCGGCCAACACGCGCAAAGCTGAACTGGCCACCGGCGTCGTACCTATTCAGATTCGCACGCCGGGCGCGATGGCGATGGGATTCCTGACGATCAACGAGCTATCCGGCGGCCGCGTCATCGCGGGTCTGGGCGTGTCGAGCCCGGTAATAGTCGAACGATGGCACGGCGCGTCGTATCGCAAGCCGGTCACCGCGATGCGCGAATGCGTCTCGATCATGCGCCAGTTGTTCACCGAGGGCCGCTCGAAGTTCCAGGGCGAAGTGTACAAGTCTGATTTCCGCCTCAGTATGCGTATCACCGCGCCGCATCCGCCGAAGATCTATCTGGCGGCCCTCAATGCCCCGATGCTTCGGCTCGCCGGCGAAGTTGCCGACGGTGTCTTGATGAACTACTCGCCGCCCGAGGCAATCGCGCCGATGGTGAATCATATCCATGAGGGCGCCCGGGCCGCGGGGCGCGAGCCGTCCGCCGTTGACGTAGGCATCTATGTCCGCATGTGCATCACGGAGGAAGAGGATAGAGCCGTCGATTCGTTCCGGCGCGAGCTGGCCGGTTACGCATTCGTGGACAGCTACAACAAGATGTTCGCGCGCTACGGACTCGCGGCGCAGTTCGACGAGGTGCGCCGGCTTTGGCGGGAAGGCAAGCGCGAGGAGGCTCCCAGAGCCATTACGGAGGAGTCGTGCCGCAAGATCGCGGTGTTTGGCAACGCCGAAGCCGGCCGCGATTTCGTCGCGCGATTCCGCGCCGCCGGCGTGACGCATCCCGTGGTGTTTCCGATCGGACCGGCCGCCACCGCGTCGCGCGATTATCCCAACACGATGCGCGCGCTGGCGGGAGCTTAAGCGCCTGACGCCATCTACTTTCCCTTGTAGTTTGGCTTTCGCTTCTCCATGAACGAGCGCGGACCTTCCTTCGCGTCCTCGGACCTCATCACTTCGCGTGCAATTTCGTTCTCGATTTTGAAGGCCTCCTCGTAGGGACGGCCCGAGCATCGCCGCACCGCCTCTTTGATCTTCCGCACCGCCAGCGGCCCGTTCTGCGCGATTGTCGCCGCGAGTTCGTCGGCCTTCGCGATCAGTTTTTCCTGCGGCACGACGTAGTTGACCAGGCCCAGGCGCCACGCCTCCTGCGCATCGATCCGGTTGCCGGTCAGCAGAATCTCCATCGCCTTGCAGTACGGAATCTGGCGTTGCAGCCGCGCCAGCGAGCCGGCGGCCGGGATGATCGCCCATTTCACTTCCTGCAGCCCGAAGCTCGCGTTCTCCGACGCGACTCGAAGGTCGGTTGCCTGGATCAATTCCATTCCGCCCGCGATGCAAAACCCGTTGACCGCGGAAATTACCGGCTTGTCCATGTCGTAGCCGCGCAGCAACGCGATGTCGCCGAGCTTGCGATCCGCGAGCAGCTTGCTGTCCCACTCGTCCTCCGGCTTTCGCGCGCCGGTGAGCAGCGGAATCAAGCGCCCCAGATCGGCGCCGGCCGAGAACGCGACCTTGCCTGCGCCGGTCACGATCGTCGCCCGGATTGCGTCGTCGCTGTCGATCTCCTTCCACGCAGCAGCAAGGCTCACGAGCATTTCGGGATTCAGCGAATTGTGGACCTCGGGCCGGTTGAGGGTGAGATAGGCGACGTGATTTCGTTTTTCGAAGATTAACGCGGGCATGATGCGCTCCTTTTCCGTGCGCTGTGACGAATTCAAGCAATCGCGCACCGGCCCCGCGAAGTTACCATCAAACAGTCTTCGCCGGCCACGCCCGCACCTTTACCCGCCGCTTCGCGGGCCGTTATGATCCTGCGAAACTCCCAACCTTCCGCACACAGAGGAGTCATAAGACTACGATCTGTTTGAACGCTGAATCGACCATCGCTGCGCCTCCGGCTGCAAGCGAGTTCCCCGACGCTCGCCGGCTGCGTTCCCGCGACGTGTTCCGCTTGGTCGCGCGTGCGTGGCCGTTTATCCGGCCCTATCGCCGCCATCTCCTGTATCTATTCCTGGCGACGCTGCCGCTGCTGCTCGGCGGACTCCTTGCGCTCAACCTCACGCGCGTTTTCTTCGACGTAGTCGGTCATGGCGGCGCCTTGACGCCCGCGCAGGCGTGGATGCTCCACGTGCCGTTGCATTCAGACCGGCGGATCGTCCTGATTCATGCGTGCGTCGTCGGCGGGATTGCGTCGATTGTCATCCTGATCGCAGGCGCATTCATTCTCGGTTACGGGGTGTGGATTTTACAGCGCATCAGCAATCTCTTCCGCGTCAATCTCTACACCCGCATGCAGGAACTGAGCGTGCGCTTTCATTCCGAGGAGAAGATCGGCGACGCGATTTTCCGGATGTTCCAGGACTCCGCCGCGATTCCGAATGTCATCAACGGCTTGATCGTTCAGCCGCTGATTTTCATTCCCGTCGCCGCGGCCTCGATCCTCTACCTGGTCTGGTACGACTACCGGATGGCGCTGATCGCCGCTCTGCTGATGCCCGCGAACCTCATACTGGCGTGGATGTTCGGCGATTCGATGCGCAGCGCTTTCATTCGTGAGCGCGAGACGATGGCGCGCGCGACAACGCGGATCGAAGAAACCCTCGCGTCGATCAAAACTGTCAAAGCCTTCGGCGCCGAGGCTCGCGAGGCGCAAATCTACGCGCGCGACAATTGGGACGCATTCATTGCCGCCCGCCGCGCGCGCCTGATGCTCGCGCGCTACCGTGTCATGACCAACACCGTTCGCGGTCTCGCTTACGTTGCGGCGCTGTACGTCGGCGCCACGGAAGTGATGGCGGGTGGAACCGCCGGCTTCGCACGCGCGGCCGTCTCGCTTGGACTGTTCCAGGGTTCGCTCGCGCTGTTTGGCAGCGTCAGTGCCCGCGCGCGAAATCTCACCAACTTGTGGGGCAGCATGCAGGACGTGGTCGTCGCAATATCGCGCGTGCTCGAGATGCTGCGCCAAACGACGGAGCAAGGCGTCAGCAGCGGCCGTGGAATCCCGCCAAAAACCGCGGCGGTTCTGGCCTTCGACCACGTGACGTTCGGCTACGACCCGCGCACCCCCGTCCTCACCGGCGTGAATCTCGAGGCTCGCGTCGGGCAAATCACCGCGATCGCCGGCCCCAGCGGCTCCGGCAAGAGCACGATCATCTCGCTCATCGTGAGATTTTTCGATCCGACGGCGGGCAACGTCCGGCTCGACGCCGAACCGATTCGCGACTTCGATCTTCCGGCGTGGCGCGGCATGCTTTCCGTTGCGCTGCAGGAAAATCCGCTCTTCACGGCGACCCTTCGCGACAACGTCGCCTACGGGCGCCCGAACGCATCGACCGCCGAAGTTGCCGAAGCGATTCACCGCGCAAGCCTCGGTGACTTCGTTCGTTCTCTGCCGGCCGGCCTCGACACCATGCTCGGCGAGAAGGGCTCGAAGCTTTCGGCCGGGCAGGCGCAGCGGCTCGGCCTTGCACGCGCGATTTTACGCGACGCGCCGATTCTGTTGCTCGACGAACCGACCTCGGCCCTGGATGTTGCGACCGAAGACGCCGTGATGCGCGGCGTGCGCGATTGGGTGAACGAGGCTCCCAAACGGCGCATGGCGATTATCGCAACGCATCGCCGGACCACCGCGTCTCGCGCCGACCGAATTTTTAGGCTTGCCGCCGGTCGGCTCGTTGCCGCCGACGGATCCGCCCTCGACGACGGCCCAGTCCGCGAGGTGAGCAATGCCTGACGCCGTTTCGCAGCGCGACCCGCGCGCGAATCTTCTCTACGCCGGCGAACAGGCTCCGCTCACCTGGCGCGAGGCCTGGCGCTTGCTCGTCAAGAGCTGGCCGTTTATCAGCCGCCATCGCCGGCTTCTCGCGATCAAGTGCGCGCTGGTTTTCATCTCGCTGACCTTCTTTCTGATGACGCCGTGGCCGCTGAAAATCGTCATCGACAACGTGATCGACGGCCACCCGCTGACCGGCATTCCAGCCGCCATTCTGACTCCGATCGCCGGCGCCGGCCGGACCTCCCTGCTGGTCGCCGTCACGATGTTTCTGGCGCTGGCCGTGATCCTGATCGGGATGGCCGCCGGGAACGCGCAGTCGCTCGGCACCAACGTGGCGAGCGGCGGACTCGACCAGGCCGGCCTCACCGCCAACGACGCCAACGACGGCGGCAGCCTGTGGAACGGTTTGTTCGGCTACCTGGAGGCGCGCGTCACGATCGATCTCACGCAGCGGATGAACCAGTCCGTGCGCATCGCGGTCTATGAGCGATTTTTGCGCTCGCCGCTGGCGCTTTACGCCGATCAGAAAATTGGCGACGCCGTTTTCCGCGTGATGTACGACAGCGCGTCGATCGGCCCGGTATTTTATAGCGGCGTGCTGGCGCCGATCATGTCGCTGGTGATGTTCGCGATGGCGCTGGTCGTGCTCTCCGTACATTTCAGCAACCAGCCCGTGATCGTTGTCGCCGCGATTCTCTTTCTGCCCGTGGTCGCCATCGGCAGCAGCCTCTTTGGACGCGCGCTGCGCACCCGGAGCCAGTCGATGCGCGAAAGCGGCAGCAACGTGATGGCGGCGTTCGAGGAGCGCGTCGCGCAGGTCTTGCTCATCAAGGCATTCGGACAGGAAAGCCGCGAGACTGCCGCCGTCAACGCCGCCAGCTGGGAGTCCTATCGCGCGACTCTCCGAATGCTCGCGATCGTGTTCGCGCTCGCGATCGTGCTCGCTCCCTTCTGTAGCGTGCTGATCGGATACTGCCTCTACTATCTCATGATGCAGGTGATTGCGGGCCGGATGACGCTCGGCGATATCGTCCTGCTCGCGAGCTACGGAACGATGCTGGCGAATCCGATGGCCATCATCGGCAACACGTGGGCCTCGGTGCAGGCGTCGGTCGCGGGACTCCGGCGCGTGCATAGCGTACTCGATAACCTCGCTGAGCCGGTCGGCGACGCACGCCACGACGGACTCGGCGGACGCGTCGGCAACTTGGAATTCAGCGGCGTCGCTTTGGGCTACGGCGCTGCCACCGTGCTCAGCGGAGTCACGATGTCGATGCGCGCCGGCCAGATGGTTGCGCTGGCGGGACCGAGCGGATGCGGCAAGACTACGCTCATCTGCTCGATCCCGCGTTTTCTCGAACCGTCGGCGGGAACGATCGCCTTCGACGGCGTCGATTCGCGCGCCGTCGCGCCCGACTCGATTCGCGCGCGCGTCGGATTCGTATTTCAGAATGAATCGCTGTTCTCGCTTTCGATCGAGGACAACATCCGCTACGGAAACGCCGGCGCGTCAAAGGCCGACGTTCGCGAAGCGGCCGCGATGGCGGGGGCGGCGGAATTTATCGATCGGCTCCCCGACGGATACTCGACGATGCTCGGGCGGCGTGGCGCGCGCCTCTCGGTCGGACAGAAACAGCGAATCGCCATCGCGCGCGCCCTGCTTCGACGGCCGGAAATAATCGTCCTCGACGAACCGGCCGCGCCACTCGATCCCGGCTCGGAATCCGATCTCATAAGAACGCTGGCTCACCTCGCTCGCGATCGAATCGTCATCATCGTCGCCCATCGCCCCGACATCCTCGTCGCCTGCGACCGCGTCTTCTTCATTCACGGCGGAACGATCGCCGCCTCCGGGACGCATGCACACCTGCTCGCGACCAACCCGGAGTACGGGGCCTATCTGTCGCAAACCGCCGCCGAAATCCCCGCCTGATTCCGTCGGCGGGTTCGCATTTTGTCGGCCCCGCTCGCCCTGTTAAACTTGCCGGAGAGAGACGCGCACGGCTAATCCCTTGCCGAAAAACAAGAACAAGACCGAAGGCGTGGCCGAAGAGCCGCGCGTCGTCATCGACTTCGACCTGCTGCGCACCTACGCCGCGCAAAATTTCCGCGACCTCGGTGGCCATCCCGCCGCCAATAGCCGTCGCGTCCGCGCCAGCCGCATATTCCGCTCATCCCATCTCGCCGAAGTTCCACCTGAAAGCCCCATCAGCCGGCTCAAGCTCCGCACCCTCGTCACTCTCCAGAGCCGCGCCGAAGTGAAACATATGGGCGCGCCCGAGCCCGCCTCGCGCCGCGGCGTGCGATGGGAGCACATCCCGATGGGCGACGAATGGTTCAACGACGAGGGCTACACGGAAATTGCCGCGCAATCCGGCCGCGATCATCTGGCGCTCGTGATGCACTTTCGGCGCGACTGGCGCCGCTTCTTCAAACTGCTCGCCGAGCGCGACGTTTACCCCCTGCTCTTCCATTGCTCCGCCGGCCGCGACCGCACCGGGGTCGGCGCCGCGATGCTGCTGTCGATGCTCGGGGTCGATCGCAATCGAATCGTCGCCGACTTTCTCGAAAGCAACCTGGTCTATCCCAAGCTTCCGCTCACAGCCGAGCAACTCGATCCGGTCTTCGAACTCATCGACGAGAACGGCGGTATCGAAGGTTTCATGCGCGAGGTAATCGGCCTCGCGCCCGGCGAACTCGCCATCATTCAGGAAGATCTGCTGGAAGATTGACTGCGCCGCTTCCGGCAAGCAGTCCAAGCGAGCGGTCAAGCGGGCAGGTAGCCTTCGCGCAGCAGCGACTTGGCGATGATCATCCGCTGCACTTCGCTGGTGCCCTCGCCGATTTCCGAGAGCTTGGCGTCGCGCATGTAGCGCTCGACCGGGAAATCGGTGACGTAGCCGTAGCCGCCGTGGATCTGCACGGCTTTGATCGTTGACCACATCGCGGTTTCCGACGCAAACAGCTTTGCCATCGCGGCCTCGCGCGCGAACGGCCTGCCCGCATCCTTGAGTGCGGCGGCGCGGCAGATGAGCACCCACGAGGCGTCGATTCTGGTCGCCATGTCGGCGAACATCCACTGGATCGCCTGGAACTCGGCAATTTTCTTGCCGAACTGGCCGCGTTCGAGCGCGTATGCGCGGGCTTCCTCGAATCCGCCGCGCGCGATTCCCGCCGCGAATCCGGCGATTCCGATTCGCCCGGCTTCGAGCACCTTGAGCGTCTGTCTGTACCCGGCGCCGAGTTCGCCGACGAGGTTGCGCGCCGGCACGGTGACGTTGTCGAAGATAACTTCGGCGGTATCGGAGGCGCGCAATCCCAGCTTTTCGATTTTCTTTCCGTTCGAGAGGCCCGCCGTGCCGCGATCGACGATGAATGCCGACACGCCGTCGCGTCCCCGCGAATTGTCGGTAATCGCCATCACGACATATACGTCGGCAACCGTGCCGTTGGTTATAAACATCTTGGAGCCGGTGATCGAATAGTTGTCGCCGGCCCGCGTGGCCTTCGTGCGCATCGCGGCCGCGTCCGAACCGGAGCTCGGCTCGGTCAGGCACCACGCGCCGATCTTCCTGGCCTGGAGCATCGCGGGTACGTAATGCTCGCGCTGCTGGTCGGATGCGAAACCGGCGATGTGCCCTGTCGCGAGCGACATATGCGCGGCGCACGTCAGGCCGATCGACGCGTCGTAACGCGAGAGCCCTTCGACAACGAGTACCTGAGAGAGGGTGTCCGCGCCGCCGCCGCCGAATTTTTCCGGGAATGCGACGCCGAGAAAGCCGAGCCGGCCGAGCTGCTCGACGATGTGCCGTGGGAAGGTCTCCTCCTTGTCCCACTTGGTCGAATGCGGCTTGATTTCGCGCTCGGCGAAGTCGGTCAACGTTTCGCGGATGCGCCGCTGCTCTTCGGTAAGATCGAAGTTCATGGCAACTCAACTGCGAGGGGTGACATTCTCGCGCACCCACTTGACGATGTCTTCAGTTGACGCGCCGGGGGTGAAGATTTGGCGGACGCCCATCTGCCTGAGCTTGACGGCGTCGTCGTCAGGAATAATCCCGCCACCGAAAACCGCGATCTCGCCGGCGCCGCGCTCCTTCAGCAGGCGCATCACTTCGGGGAACAGCGTCATATGCGCGCCCGAAAGTACGCTCAGCCCGACCGCGTCGGCGTCTTCCTGCACGGCGGCCTCCGCGATCATTTCGGGCGTCTGATGAAGCCCCGTATAGATGACCTCGAAGCCGCCGTCGCGCAGCGCGCGCGCGATAATCTTCGCGCCTCGATCGTGACCGTCGAGTCCCGGCTTTGCGACCAGAATTCTGAGTCTCTTGTCCGCCATCGCCTAAATCCAGCCTGGGTCTTTGTACACGCCGAACTCGGCGCGAAAGATATCGGAGACCTCGCCGACGGTCGCGTCGCGGCGCACCGCCTCGCAAATCGGTTCCATCAGGTTCTCGCCGGAGCGGCACGCCTCGGCGACGCGGGCCAGCGCTTCCCTGACGGCGGCCGAGTTTCGCTCGCGCTTGACCTTGCGCACGCGCTGAATCTGCCGCTCTTCGATCCCGGCGTCGATCTTCAGCGTCGCGATCGGAATTTCCTCGGGAATTGAATACTTGTTCACCCCGACCACCGTCTTGATTCCCTGCTCCAGCTGGCGCTGAAAGTGAAACGCGGCCTCCGCGATCTCGCGCTGGGGATAGCCCGTCTCGATTGCCTTGACCATCCCGCCCATCTCGTCGATGCGCCGGATATAATCGTTCGCCTCGCGTTCCATCCTGTCCGTCAGCGCCTCGACCGCGTAGCTGCCGCCGAATGGATCGATCGTATTGGTCACGCCAGTCTCTTCGGCGATGACTTGTTGCGTGCGCAGCGCGACCATCACGGCCTGTTCGGTGGGCAGCGCGAGCGTCTCGTCCATCGAATTGGTGTGCAGCGACTGGACTCCGCCGAGCACTCCTGCCAGCGCCTGAATTGCCACGCGAACCACGTTATTGGTCGGCTGCTGCGCGGTCAGCGACGCGCCCGCGGTTTGCGCATGCGTGCGCAGCATCATCGATTTCGGATTCATCGCGCCGAAACGGTCCTTCATGATTCGCGCCCACATCCGGCGCGCGGCGCGGAGCTTGGCGATCTCTTCGAGAAAGTCGTTGTGCAGATTCCAGAAGAACGACAGCCGCTGCGCGAACTCATCGATGCCGAGCCCCCGCTTGATTGCCTCATCGACGTAGCAGATGCCGTCGGCAATCGTGAATGCGAGTTCTTGTACGGCGGTCGAGCCTGCCTCGCGGATGTGGTAGCCGGAGATCGACACGGGATGCCAGCGTGGAACTTTGCGGGCGCAGAACTCAATCATGTCGGTGACGATTCGCAGCGCCGGGCGCGGCGGGCAAATCCATTCCTTCTGCGCGATGTACTCTTTGAGCATGTCGTTCTGAATGGTTCCGCCGACGCGCTCCCACGGAATTCCGTTGCGCTCAGCCACCACCAGGTACATCGCGAGCAAAATCGACGCCGAACAATTCACCGTCATCGAGGTGGTGACTCTGTCGAGCGGAATTCGATCGAACAATGTCGCCATGTCGCAAACCGTCGAGACCGCCACACCCTCGCGTCCCACTTCACCGAGCGCCCGTTCGTGGTCGGCGTCGTAGCCCATCAGCGTCGGCATGTCGAACGCGGTGGAAAGCCCGTCCTGGCCCTGGCCGAGCAGGAAGTGGAAGCGCGCGTTGGTGTCCTCGGCAAGGCCGAAGCCGGCGAACTGGCGCATTGTCCAAAACCGTCCGCGATACATCGAGCCGTACACACCGCGTGTGTACGGAAACTCGCCGGGGTTGCCCAGCGCGTCGTCGTACGAGCCGGTTACGTCGTCGGGCGTGTAGAGCGGGTCGAGTTCCATGTCGGACACGGTCGAGAAACGGACCGGGCGCTCTCTGGCCTGCTGGTAGGTCGTCTCGAGCCATTTCTTTTTGTTGCCCACAGTGCGCGACCCTCACCGGTTTTCGAGCACGCTGCCCGCGATTACCAGGCGCTGAATCTCCGACGTTCCTTCGTAAATCTCGGTAATCTTGGCGTCGCGGAAAAAGCGCTCGACTTTGAACTCCTTGGTGTAGCCGTAGCCGCCATGAATCTGGACCGCCTCGGTCGCGGATTTCATCGCGGTTTCAGCGGCGAACAGCTTTGCCATCGCGGATTCTTTGGTGCATGACTCGCCGCGATCTTTCAGCGTGGCGGCGCGATGCGTCAGCAGACGGGCCGCGTCGATCTCGACCGCCATGTCGGCGAGCTTCCACTGAATCGCCTGGTACTGTGCAATCGGCTTGCCGAAGGTCAGGCGTTCATTCGCGTATTTCAACGACGCCTCGAGTGACGCGCGCGCGATTCCGAGCGCTTGAGACGCGATACCGATCCGGCCGCCGTCGAGCGTTTTCATGGCGACCTTGAACCCCTGCCCTTCCTCGAGCAGCAGATTCTCGCGCGGCACGCGCATATCCGAAAAGCTCAACTGCGCGGTATGCGCGCCGTGAATTCCCATTTTGTCTTCGACCCGCGTGACCGCCCATCCGGGGGTATCGGTCTCGACGGCAAACGCGCTGATCCCGCGATGCCCCTTGTCGGGCTGCGTCATCGCAAACACGATCGCCACCTTCGATTGCGGCGCATTGGTAATAAAATTCTTGGTCCCGTTGATCACGTACGAGTCGCCGTCGAGCACCGCGCGCGTCTTCTGACCCGCCGCGTCGGAGCCGGCTTGCGGTTCGGTCAGGGCGAAGCATCCCAGCCACTTGCCGGTCGCCATCTTCGGCAGAAAATGATTTTTTTGCCTGGCGGTGCCCAGCCCCAGAATCGGCCACGACGCGAGCGAGCAGTGCGCCGACATTATAACCGCCGTCGAAGCGCATTCGACCGCGAGTTCCTCGAGCACGAGCGAATAGGCAACGTGGTCGAGGCCCGCGCCGCCATATTGTTCGGGAAGGAATATGCCGAGCATCCCGAGCCGGGCGAGTTCGTCGATCGCTTCGGCAGGATATCGATGCGAGCGGTCAGCCTCGACGCCGATCGGTCCAAGCTTCTCGCGTGCGAAGCGGCGGGCAACGTCGCGGGCGCCGCGTTGCGCTTCAGTGAGTTCGAGATCCATCCCGCTCCATATGTAGCTTAGAGCGATGGGCCGGGTCGATAGAAACGCTCGCCCGTTGGCACGAGCCCGTTGGGCGCCCGTTGGCACGGGAGGCCAGTATTAGGAAAGGAAAACAGGGCGCACTGAACGACTGTTCAGACTGGCCGCTCCGACGACCCGGCGCGGTTTCCGACTTTTGAGCGAGGATTGGTCGCCCTGGATTGCGCTCGTGCGGATGCGGGAGCGGCGGCCGGACTGCCGTTCGATTTGAAGCGGGGCATTTGCAGAGCGTCAAGTTTCCAAAGGACGGGTGTCTGATAGCCGTCCTGGTCTGATAAAGTCGGCTTGGCGGAAGCGTTGTTTAATCCGCGCCAATGCTAGAAATAGGGAGTAGGTTTTGGCGCCGCCACGCCGACGACATCGGGCGACATTCGAGCGTTCGAGGTCGCGTACCGCGCCCATATTGCCATATGCGATCTCGCCGCAGTATACATCGCGAAATCGATCTTGTTGATGAAGGCGTAAACATTGGCTGTTGGTAGCTCATCCAACGTAGTCAGAAGAACGTCCAGGGGCACCCCGGGGTCCATGTGCCCGATGAGCTTGTTCCGCACCTTCCGAAGAGAAGTGTACGCACTTTTGTAAGCAACATCTGCGGCGAGAAGGTTGAGGGGCGCCGGGTCGCCGATCCCTTCGCGTATCATGACTTCACGTAGGCCGTCGATCGAATACGGGTTGACGGTGTCCTTGATGATGCAGTCGGCCATGTTGGCTGCATGCAAAACGAGATCGAGCTTGGCGTGCCGGGTGGATGCCTTTAGGTCCGCATCCGGGTGTAGGTCTTTGAACAAATACATGGCCAAGGTCATCAGAGATTTTGAGCTGTTGTAGCGGTAGAAGCACCCTGCCAAGTCGTCCGACGAGATTTCGTGCACTTGCGCACCTGTGAAGCACAAAAAATTATTGGTGACGCGGAATCCGGATATTTCTTCATCATAGAATTTCTGAAGAATCAGCGTCGCGAGAGCGTTGAATCTCGGCGATATAGTGGGATTGGAAAGTTCGGGCATATTCAGATTAGGGGGCCAAGTCGCGGGGTGCTCCGCAATGAATCGAATCAGCGGTTCGATGGCGGCATCGCGTATCTCTTCGGTGGCAGTGTAGCCTTGAAAGAAGTCTGACTCCTGCTTGTGAGCTAACAGAACGTTTCTGATCTGGCGCTGACGCGCATGGGCCCGGTTGCCAACCAGGTCTTCGAAGGCCATTGCGTTGACGATGATCCGAAACGCCAAGTAACGCCGAACGGCATCATCGGGAGCCAAGTGGATCATGGTGTTGTAGAGAACCGAGCCCTCGTATAGAAACAGTTTTTTCCGTTCGAGGTCAGTCATGCTTCTTCCGATTGCTGTTGTTCAATAATAGATGCGATTTCATCGTTGAATGACGACAAGAACCTGCCGCTCATCTTTACGCACGCGAGGCTTTGACCTCGAAGCGTAGTCCTTCGCGGCGCTGGAGGAAGCTGACGATCTCGAAGAGATTGTCGGCGCGCGGGTTGCCTGCTGGTCCCAGCATTCGCATGAGGCTTTTGGAAGGGATGCGTGTGGCGGCGGCGAGATCGGTAAAGCCCACGGTCGCGTTGATGTAATCGCGCAGGATGGTCTTCGCCGTGGCTACATCGCCGGCCAGCATCGCTTCGACTCCTTCGCGAAGAAGCTCTTTTCGGAACTTGGGATCGCGCTCGACACGAGCGCGAATGGTTTCTTTGAAATCGCGAGTGAGCGGCATGGTGTCTCCGTCTGATTAGGCGCGATGGCGAACGGGTCTTTTGACTCGCCTGACGCTGATTTCAATCCGGCGGCGGCCCACCTGGGCGAGGTCATAGTCCAATTGTATGCCAGCCCAGGTTTCAGCGCTGCTGCCAAACGCTTTGGCAAGCCGCACCGCCATCTCTGGTGAAATACCGCTCTTGCCGTTGAGCAGGTTGTTAAGGGCCTGCCGCGTGACTCCGAGCACCTTGGCGCCCTCGGTCACGGTCAAGCCAAGCGGCTCAAGGCAATCGTGCCGGACGGTCAGGCCGGGATGCGGTGGGTTCTTCATTGCCATGTCTCCATCTCCTTTTCAGTGGTAATCGATCAAATCAACATCGGTGACGTCGCCGTCCTCAAAGCGAAAAATAATGCGCCAGTTGGCGCGGATTGTGACGCTCCAGTAGCCGGCGAGGTCGCCCTTAAGCGGGTGCAACCTGAAGCCAGGCAGGTTCATATCCTCGGGCCGTGCCGCACGGTTCAAAAGTGCCAGCACGCGGGCGATTTTATCGATATGCTCGGCATTCAAGCCGCGGCGGTCGTCATCTGCGTAAAGGCGTTTCAGGCCCCGGTGTCGAAAACGTATGAGCATCTGCGATAGTTGTAAAGTGATAATTGTCGCTTGTCAACTGGTTTTTCTGAAGGCCGAGGAAAGCCGCGCCGGCTACATTTGTGACAAGCACCGGACGATTGCTCTGACCGTGCGACGCGGACACTGTGGCTGCGTTCCAGCGGCGGTGACTAATGTCGGGCGGCGGAGGGAGCGGACGGGACGAGGTGGATTGGACTGGCGGGGCGGGCGCGGAAAGTTCGCACCGTCATCCGATCCGGTGTGGCATCAACCATCACGGCGCCGTCGAGGTCGGTGCGCATCAGGAGGGCGCTCCTTTACACAAGTTCCAGCCGGAGTTGACGGCCCACGGCTATTCCGTCGCCTAACATCGTCGATCCGTCAAAGATTCCTCGATCTGATGGCCAACAGTAACTCTTAAGACGGGACACTACGCCCGCCCTGCCGCTGCCATCAGCCTGCGTGTTTCGTCTTGATGAAGTTCTTCACCATGTTCAACAGATACTGCGTTGGCTCAGGCATTGGATGGCTCTTGCCTCGCGGCGTTTGGCGCTCGTGCGCCTTATATCTGCGAGTGATCTTGTTCCAATCTTCGTGATACATTTCTTGGAACTTTGCTACGAAGTTTTCAGGTCAAGACCCCGTAGGCAAGGCTGCATTGACTGCTTCCAGCTTCTCCGCCTTTTTCAGTACGATTTGGCCTTTCGGTGAATGTTTTCTGCCCACGAACAACCTCCGCTGGCGCGGATTCTACCACGCGCCCGGTTGGAGCTTCTTGTTGGCCGCTGCTGGTCCATGCGTTCCAATTAACGCTTCGACTTCCCCGCAAGGTCTCTGAGAGTTTCGAGGCACGCTGCGTAGTCCGCGAGGTCGCCATAGACCATGTTCCGCTGAAATTCATCGTATCGCTGGCGGTAGGTGGGATCGCTCGCGAGGCTGTCTATGGCCCGTAAGGTCTCGCCTGCGGGGTTCTCACGATATGCCGGGAATTGATTCCCGTAAGCCTCGGCGTCGGCCAGCATGATTGCGTTCAGCAAGGAGGCGACCTCAACCGGATCATAGCGGTCGCGGGCGACATGCAGATCGTAAATGTGGCGCACGAGCGTATCGTCGCGTGCACGGTCGGCATTGGCAAGCTCGGCGCCCACACGCCGGGTCAAGGCGACGAATTTATCCGCTGCTGTCTCGACGATTGAGACGCATGCGATATTGGCGATCTCGGGAGGACGCTGGAAAGCCTCTGCCACGAATGAACTGACTGGCAGATCAATCGCCTGGATTCTAAGCGGCCAAACCGATATCTCGATCTGGATTTCTGGCCGCAGAGCTCCCTCTCCACGCAAAAGCGGATCGTAGGGCAAGCGGTAAATCGTGTAGCGGCTTTCGTTCCGGGATTCCCTGTACGCCGGGTTGTCAGGATCGAAGCGGAACCCCGCTGCCAGAAGCGCTTCGGTGATTGTTTCCCGCAATCGGCGCAATGCGGGGCGTGTCGGTTCAGGGTCGGAGACAATTCTCAAATCGATGTCTTCTGACATCCGGCGAATTATGCGATGAGCCCGGCTTAATGATGTACCGCCGCCGAAAACCAAACGGCACGGTGCTGTGTCGGTCGCGTTTACCGCAGCGAGCGCCCGTACGACGCGGAAGTCTTTTTCCACGAGCGCCGCGCTTGGCAATCCGAAGTGCGCCTGGACTTCCAGCAGATCCTGCAGCGTGATTTCATCGCTCAAGGATGAGTTCCGTGTTCCCGTCTCGGAGCTGGCGCGAAAAACGCCCTTTCACGCGGACAACAGGGTTGACCGGCACCTGGGTTGACCGGCCTTCGTTATAAGCGCGCTCGGCTTCGGTCGGCTCCCACGCGACGCCAAGCTTGGTGAGTGCTTGGCGTGCTGCGCCGATGAACCCGGTTTGACTGTACAGAATCGGCTTACCGGAGAGCCGAGAGATCGTCGCGCGGCCATAAACGCCGTAGCCGAGGCGGACGAGACGATCGTCGCGCACGAGACTGCGCAGGGCGCGTAGAACCTGGTCTTCACCACCGAGGTCGGTGAACTCACGAGGGAGGAACACATCGTCGCGTTTTCGAGCGATCCGTGTCTTCACTCTTTCGAGCAGTGTCTTGCGCTGTGCCATGACGTGCCCCTACAAAAACCCGACACTCATCATATGCAAAAACCCGACAACTTGCAAGGCTTAGTTTGTTAGATTCCTCTTGGTTCCTGGGGCTTTTTCTTTAGTCGAGCCATAACCCTGAACTGCTAAAGCCTACTATGCTTCATGGGCCTGAATCGGCGGTGGGCGACTACGGGACGAGGTGGATTGGAGCGGCGCCGGGGGCGCGGAAAGTTCGCACCGTCATCCGATCCCGTGTCGCATCAACCATCACGGCGCCGTCGAGGTCGGTGCGCATCAGGACGGCGCCCGCTTCCACGTAGCGTTCGACAACCACGGCCGACGGAAAATGAAAATGATTCAAATATCCGTCCGAGATGACCACAGCCTCCGGATGCACGGCGGCGATGAAGGCCGGCGTTGAGGAACTAGCGCTGCCATGATGCGGCACCTTGAGCATCGTCGCGTGAAGATCGCCGCGGTTCTCGACCATCGCGTGCTCGCCGGCCGATTCGAGGTCGCCGGTGAACAGCAATGACGAGCTTCCGAAACTGAATCGCAACACCATCGAGCTGTTGTTATGCGTCCTCGCGGCGCCGGTGCTCCCGTTGAGCGACGAAATCGCAACGCCGCCGATCGCCGCGACCGGCGCCGTATCGCCCACCTGCACCATCGGAATTCCGGCGCGCGCGAGGTCGTCCATCAGGCGTGCGTAGCTCACGTCGCGGCTCGCAACTCCCGTGGTCCAGAACGCCCGTGGCGCGAAGTTCATGGCGATAAAATCCAGACCGCCGAAATGGTCGAGGTCGGGATGGCTCAGCGCAAGGTAATCGACGCGCATGATTTTTTGCGACCATAAATATGCCGCGACAATCCGCTCACCCGTGTCGTAGCCGCCGTAGGAGCTGCCGCCATCGATCACCATCACGCGCGAGCCGGGAAATCGCACCACCGCGCCGTCGCCCTCGCCCACCGACAGGAACGTCACGCGCAGATCGGGATTGAAGAAGCGGTCGTAGGTCCAGCATCCCGCGTCAACTATCAGCACGAGCGCCAGCGCAATGGCGCATCGCGCATGCCATCCGAATCCGGGCTTGGCCGCAGGGTCGTTCAGAACGTCCTCGCGAGTCCCCTCGTCGAGCGATCGCTTTCCGGTTATCGCCGCGGCAAGCGGAGCGAGCAACCAAATCATCAGCAGCCCATAGGCGATTGCGAGTTCGAGAATCGTCGGCGTGAAGATACGGAACCATGCCAACGGCCAATCGACGAACCAGGCTGCCAGCCAGTTGCCGGCCGCAAGCGCGTGCGCGCCGAATAGCAGGATCGGGCGCGCGGCCGGCTCCGAAAAGAAACTCAATGCGGCGGCAACCAGACCGCTGATCGTGGCGCCGAATGCCATGATCGGCACCACCACGGCGTTTGCGACCAGGCCGACAACCGCAAACTGGTTGAAGTGGTACGCGGTGAGAGGAGCCGTCCCGACCATCGCCCAGAAGGACACCGCGAGATAGCCGGCAAGGGCTTCCAGAAATCGCCATCGTGGCGACGAGGGTTCGCCGGGAAGCATCCCGATGCGTTTGCGGCGCGCGAACCAGGCGGCAGACCGGCGCATCCCGAGCAGGATCACAATCACCGACGCAAACGAGAGCTGAAACCCGATGTCCGCGGTCGAACCGGGAAGCGCGACGCAAATCACGATCGCAGCAAGGGCCAACGACGCGATCGCTTCGCGAGAACGGTCGATCGCCACGGCCAGCATATACGCGAGCACCATCACCAGCGCCCGCATCGTGGACACGTGATGCCCCGCGATCGACGCGTACCCGCATACCGCCAGCATAGCGGCGATCGCGGCCACCTTGTTCGCGTAACCGCGGTTTGCCAGCCCCGGGAACAGCATCATCGCAAGCCGCACCACGGCGAAGATCGCGGCCGCCATGATGCTCAAGTGCAGTCCTGAGATAACCAGCAAATGGGCCATCCCGGTGCGCGCGAATGTATTGCGAAGCGGCTCGCCGATTTCGCCGCGATCGCCGATCACGAGCGCGCGCATCTCGGCGTTTTCAGGATAAGCAAGGTTCCGATCGAAGAACTCGCCGATCTGAGTTCTTATCGCTTCAATCCGGCTCGACGGAAAGCTCGAACGATGCCCGATGATTTGAAATCCCACCGAACCGAGCGATCCCTTCGGCGCGGTCATCGTCGCGTCAATGCCGTCGCGCGCCATCTGTCCCGCGTAGTCGAATTCGCCGGGATTCCCGTAGTTGCGGGGAAAATGAATTCGCGCGCTCAGCCTGATTTCGTCGCCCAGCTTGAAACCCCCGCCACCGAGCACCGCGATTCGGACATTGCCGCCGGACGGCAGCATAGCGCCGCCATGCTCGGCGGCTCGCTCGACCGTGATGTACAGCCGATCGCCATAAGCTTCGCGCTCGATCTCGCGATACAGGCGTCCTTCGATCGTAACGCGCGAACCGTCCGCCATCGTGGCGATGCCATGTGACTCGCGCGGCGGATCGAGCACGTTCGCAACGGCCACTGTCGCGGCCAGTGCAAGAGCAACGTACGCCGCCGCAAGGCCGAGCGTGGGTCGGGCAGCGAGAAACGCGCCGAGCGCGAATACGCCGAGCGCCAGCGCAAGCCATAGTGGAATCGCGATGTGAAGATTGCCAAGCGCATCTCCCGCGGCTACGGAGATTGCGACCGCGTAGATCGGCGCAATCCGTTCAAGCAGGCTGAATGCCGGGATCGGAGGTAAAATCTCGCTGGGCCTGATCGAGTGCAGTCCGACAGGCCGCAATGCGGCGCGTTTTGCGGAAAGTGCTCCCGCAGCGATAGCTAGGCACTCCTTTGCGCATCAGCGGCGGCGTGAGGTCGATGTTGACTTGAAGATTATGCGCCGACACAAGCAAGTAGCGCGACCGACGATGTGTGCTCTGGGGAACTTTCGCGTCAATCGCGGGCGGGTGCGTGATTGGCTCGCGCGCCGGCGTTATTGGCGGGAATGGCGGATGAAGCGAGTGGAAGAGGCGGTTGGTCGGCGGATTCTTCGACGTCGAGCAGCGCAGTCATTTCGTCGAGATGCCGGCGAATCTCGGCGGCAAGTTCGCGATTGAGTCCCTTCACCGCCGCAATCTCGTCGGTGGTCGCCTCGCGAATCCGTTTGAGACTCCCGAAATGACGGAGCATCGCGCGCCGCCGGACCGGGCCGACGCCGTCGATATCGTCGAGGACCGAGCGCAGCCGTGCGCGGCGCCTTAGTTCGCGGTTGTAGGCGATCGCGAATCGATGCGCCTCGTCGCGAATCCTCACGAGCAGGAACAGCGCGGTCGAATTTTTCGGCAGGACGATCGGATCCTTGCGCCTGGGAACGAAGACGCGCTCCTCGGATTTCGTCACTTCTTTTTCGCGCCGGTCGTTCAGAACATGCTGCTTGGCCAGCGACACGCAATCGATGTGATCGGCAAGCTTGAACTCGCGGATCACTTCGAGCGCGACGTTCAGTTGTCCCTTGCCGCCGTCGATGACCCACAAGTCCGGGTATTCGTTTTCGCGCACCGCGCGTTCGAGCCGGCGCTTCAAGACTTCGTACATGCCGGCGAAGTCATCCTGGCCTTCGAAACTGCGAATCCGGTACCGGCGGTAGAGATTCTTTTGCGGCTCGCCTTCGTCGAAAGTCACCTGCGACCCGACCACCATCGAGCCCTGCAGATTCGAGATGTCGTAGCATTCCATCCGCTTGGGCGTGTTGCGCAGACCCAGCTTGGCGCGCAGGTCCTCGAGCATCCGCTCGCGGGTTTTTTCGTTGTCGCGCCGCGAGGCAAAGCTTTGGCGCGCGTTGTCCATCGCCATTTCCAGCAGACGGAGCTTCTCGCCACGCTGCGGCTGAAACACTTCGCATTTCTTGCCGCGCCGCTCTGAGAGCAGCTCTGCGCGCACGGCGGCATCCTCCAACTCGACCGGCACGATCACTTCGTCGGGGATATTGCGCGCGCCCGAGTAATACTGAGTCAGCAGATCGGAAAGAATTTCGTGAACCGGAAATTCCAGGTCCTGAAAGCTCCATCCCTGGGTGCTGGTCAGCTTTCCGCCGCGGACGATCAGGACGATCGCCTCGATGAAGCCGCCCTCGCGGTAGATTCCGAACACGTCCTCGTCGATTCCCCAGTGATGCAGGACGGTTTGCCGCTCGACGGTTTTTTCGATCGCGCGCACGCGATCGCGGACCCGCGCAGCCTGCTCGAACTCGAGGCGCGACGCGTGATCCTTCATCAGGTCGCGCATCTCGCGGAGCAGCTCGAGATTTTTTCCTTCGAGCAGCATCTGCGCCGCGTGCAAATGGCGGCCATACTCTTCGCGATCGACCGGCAAACAGCACGGCCCGAGGCACCGCTTGATCTGATATTCGAGGCACGGCCGCGAGCGGTTGCGGAACACCGCGTCGGTGCAGGTGCGCAGCGGAAAGACTTTGCGGATGACGTCGATCGTCTCGCGCAGTCCGTCGGCCGAACCGAACGGCCCGAAGTAGCGGCCGCCGTCCTTGACGATCTTGCGCGTGACCGTGATTCGCGGCCATGCGTGATTGGTGATCTTCGCGCTCAGGTACGATTTGTCGTCCTTGAGGCGGATATTGTACCTGGGCCGGTACTGTTTGATCAGATTGTTTTCGAGGATCAGCGCCTCCTTCTCGCTCGCCGTGACTATCGTGTCGAAGTCGCGCACCCGCCGCATCAGGAACCGAACCTGGAAGCGTCCGTCGCCACCCTCGCGGAAATATGCGCGCACGCGGGAGCGCAGCGACTTGGCCTTGCCGACGTAAAGTACCTTGCCGGCGCGATCGCGAAGCAGATAGACGCCCGGCTCGGTCGAGGCAGCCTCCAGCTTTTGGTCGATAGAGACCGATTCGTCCCGGACTGCGCGCGAATCGGAGGCCGCGGCCTGCCCGGTCTGCGCGGGCGCGTCCTTGGGATAATCGATCAGCGAGCCGTAATCCGGGCCGGTCGGCTCGCCGCCAGCGGGTTCAGGCGGAGTTTCGTTTGCACCGCGCTTTTCGTTTCGATCTTCCGGGCTCATCGTCGCGGCTATTATATCAATGGGGGCGCCAAGTATCCGCTGTCTTCCGAAAAGTTGCGGTCCCCCGCTTCGAGTGTCTCTCACCGGCGGCCTGGCAACCGTTACCCGCTTCAAGTCGGGGTCTGCTACTTAGCTCGATGCGTGTCACGCGCGTTGCGTGCCATCGTAATCTTTTAAGCAGAGGAAATCTGAAATGGGCAGGCTTGACGGCAAAGTGGCGGTTATCACGGGCGCGGCGAGCGGAATCGGGCGCGCCACGGCAATCAAGTTCGCGGGCGAAGGCGCGGCGGTTGTGATCGCGGACCTCAACGACGAAGGCGGCGAAGCCGCGGTCCGCGATTGCAAGGAGAACGCCGGGCGCGCGGTCTTCCAGAAGACCGACGTCTGTGCCGAAGCGGAAATCAAGGCGCTCATCGCGCGCGCCATCAAGGAATTCGGCCGGCTCGATATCATGTACAACAACGCCGGGATCGGCGGCGCGGTCGGATCGCTCGAACAAATTTCCGTCGAGGACTGGGACAAGAGTCAGGCGGTGCTGTTGCGCGGCGTGTTCCTGGGAATGAAGCATGCGGCGCCCGAGCTGCGAAAAGCAGGCGGTGGTTCGATAATCTCGACCGCGTCGATCGCGGGCATCCGCGGCGTCGCCGGACTACACGCCTACTGCGCGGCGAAGGCCGCCGTGGTGAACCTGACGCGCTCGGCAGCGTTGGAATTCGCCAAGGATAAAATCCGGGTCAATTGCATCTGCCCCGGCATAATCAATACGCCGATCCTGCATCGCAATCTGCCCGGTATGAAAGAGGCGATGGAACAATGGATGGCGAAGGGTCAGCCGATTCCGCGCGCGGGCCAGCCGGAGGACATCGCCGGGATGGCGCTCTACCTCGCCAGCGACGATTCAGAATTCGTCACCGGGCAGGCGATGATCGTGGACGGCGGACTGACGGTCGGCAGCCAGTTCGTCGACGCGGGGGGAGCCGGCATGCCGTCGGCGATCCCGCCGGCCGGCTTCATGGGCCCATCGTTCCAGGGTTGACAGGTCTGCCCCGGTGCTGCGCCTGTCACACGGAAAAACGAGGCGCGTCCGAGTGGATGCGCCTCGTTGTCTGTTGAGCCGGCGAAGGTTACGGCTTTTGCTTTTGTTCAGATGCGCGGGTAGCCGGGTAATCGCGCCTGCATCGCATTGGGATACTCGAGCGGCAACGCGCTCGCCTTGTTGAGCGCCGCGAGTTCTGCGGCCTCGAGCCGAAATCCGATCGCGCCCAGGTTCTGTTCGTTCTGCTCTTCGGTTCGCGCGCCGTAAATCACCGAGCTGACACCGGGCTGCTGATTCACCCACGCCAGAGCGACCTGCGAGATGGCACGGCCTCGTTCCTTCGCGATGTGCTCGACTGCTTCAAGGGTCGAGTAGTTTCGCTTGTCGGCGAGCCGATTCCAGAGATCCATCCTGGCCAGGCGGCTGTCCTCGGGCGGGCGCTGTCCAGAACGATACTTGCCGGTCAGAAATCCACCGCCGAGCGGACTCCACGGAATCACGCCGACGCTCTCATAGCGGCACAACGGCAGGAGTTCACGCTCGATCTCGCGCGAAATGAGGCTGTATTGGGGCTGCAGGCAGTCAAACCGCGCGAAATCGTGTTTATCGCTGACCCACAGACTCTTCATCAGTTGCCACGCCGTAAAATTCGATGCTCCGATATATCTGGCTTTGCCTTGACGCACGAGGTCGTCGAGTGCGCGCATCGTCTCTTCTATCGGCGTTTCGAAGTCCCACGAATGCACCTGGTAAAGATCGATGTAATCCATCTTCAGCCGGCGCAGACTGGCTTCGACCTCCGACATGATATGCCCGCGCGAGAGTCCAATTTGATTCGGCGCCACCGTCTTGCCCATGAAAACATTCGCGTTGAAGCGAACTTTTGTCGCGACAATCAAATCTTTTCGGCGCTCGCCGATAATTCGCCCGAGAATCTCCTCCGACGCGCCCGCCGCATAGACGTTCGCGGTGTCGACGAAATTACCGCCAGCCTCGATGAACCGGTCGAGAATTTTTCCCGCCGTAGCTTCATCTGTTTCGCGTCCAAACGTCATGCCGCCAAGGCAAAGTTCCGAAACTTTGAGTCCGGTACCACCCAATCGCCGATATTCCATGGCTTTTTCGAATCCTCCGCAACCGAGTCTAGTCCGACCATTGACGCGTGCAAATCAAAGCGTTTCGACTTTGAATAATCGCTGAAATGAATCGTCTCAATAAATGGGTGCATACGGCTCTCGCACCCATCCGGTTGAATGTTCCTCCCAAACAACCGGATTCCGTCCGCAGTGTAAGCGGACGGGTCGCTACGAACAGGCGGGCATTGGAGAGTCCCCCCCCTCTTCACATGCCCGCCATTTTTTTATTTCACCAATCTCCATCGTCGCCAGCATCGGGCATTGCACTCGGGCGAGCTGAGATCAACTCGTAAATTTCGTTCGCAAATAGCGCTTTAACCTTGACAGCGCGCGATTGCGTCGTCATAGCTCATAGCTTGATGTTCTCGCGGTGGCTCAGATGGCTGGTGGTCGCGCCGGCTGTATTGTTCGTCTTCGGAGCAATTATGCTCAGTTGCGGCGGCGGCGGAGGAGGGCCTTCGCCAACCCCCGGTCCTGGCTTTGCCCTCGATTCCATGACGATCGCAAATGGTCCCCCGGTCTCGCCCACGTTCACCCCCGCGCCGGTAGGGTCGCCCACACACACACCGAGTCGACCGACCCCCACGTTGACGCCGCGTCCCGCAGCAACCAGCACCAACGTGTCGAGCACCGGCCCGAATGCCGTACCGACCGGCGGGACGGTCGCATTCAACGTAATCGGTACATACATCAAGGGATCGAAAGTCCAGTACGAGGACATCACGGCGGGACCGACCACATTGTGGACCTCCAACAACCCCAATTCCTTCCAAGGGCCCTCATCACCCGGGGCTTTGGGCGGCATCTACACGACGGGACTTGCGGGATGCGCCTGCATCCTCGCGAGCAATTCTGGAGTGTCCAGTCAGCAGGTTGGCATCGGCGTTTACCAGGACGTCAACGCCTGCGGCCCCCCGGCCCCCCCGTCTTGCGCGTGCCCGGCGGGCGGCGGGACCATGTTTTTGTGCCCGCCTCCTCTCCCGACCGCGACGGCGACGCCGAAAGGCGGCTTAGAGCCGGCGGCTTCGGGTACGCCTGCGCGATCGGCGCGCAGTGCGGGCGTTCTGATGTGGACTTTCGATCCGGGCGCGGAGTTGCGCGGGCGAATCGCGGCCGGCGCCGACGGCTCGATATATTTCATCACCCGTGACGGCGTGATGCACGGGCTGAATTCCGCCGGCAAGGAAGTCATGCGTCGCGATGCCGACGGTCTGTCGCCGGCAGTGTTGCCCGACGGGACCGTGGTCGCGATGTCGTCCAGGTCGGAGCTTGCGGCAATCGGTCCCGACGGCGCCACGCTCTGGCGTCTCGAAATCGGCGAGAGCGCGGGACCGCTGGCCGCGACGGACCGCGCGATTTACGCATCCGCGGGCGCCGACCTCGTGTCTGTCAGCACCTCCGGCTCTCTCAATTGGCGCGTGAGCGTCGGACCAGTGACTACCGCCGCGACGACTCCGGACGGAGTCGTGGTGGGAACCTCGCGCGGCACGGTCATTGCGCTTGCGTCAGACGGCGCCGTGGTCTGGACATTTGAGCCTGATGGCGGATTTTCGGGATCGGTCGCGTATGCCGACGATGTCGTCTATGCGGGCTCGGGCGGCGGCGGCGTGTATGCGATCGATTTGCGGACCGGCAATCCGATCTGGCACGTCAACTCCGCGCATGCGGTAACCACGGGACCGGCGGTCGCTCCGTCGGGAACAATCTTCGTCGGCTCCGATACGATCTACGGTGTCTCCGCCGACGGGCAGCTACGATGGAAAGATCCGACCCTGAAACCGGGCGCGGCGGGACTGTTCGCGCTTGGCTACGACAGCGTGTTCGACGCGGCGACGGGCGACGTGGGCGCGGTGCTCACCGGCGACGGCAGCTACGTCTGGACGTCGCGAAGCTTCGGCAAGATCGCGACGGCCGCATCGTCGGCGTCGGGGATGCTGTACGTCGGAACCTCGAGCGGGCGCATCTTCGCCGTCAGATAAAATTTTTTCATTTTTTCACTCTTTCCCTCTTTGTTTTTCGTTGTTCCCCGGCGCTGTCTTAACTCGGGGCCGAGTGTCTGAGTTTGAAAACAGTGGCTTAATTTCGGCGGAAATAGACACTCGCGCGGCGATTTGGTACAAGGGAGCGCCGGCTGGGTTTGCCCCCCCTTTTCCAGTCGGCATCGGGCTGGCGTGCTATCGCGCTGGCCCGTACTTTTTCAGCGTACTTCTCTTTTCCCGGGCCGCTTGACCGGGCGCGCTGAAAAAGCGTGACTGTAAGTATGAGCGCCATCGACATCATCAAGCGCCGCCTCAAGGAACACCGTATCCCCGAGACTCCCGAAGAGGTCGGACAAAAGAAAAAGCGCCCGCGCGAAGTGGCGTTCATGGACGTGAACCTGTGCTTCCCGTGCGGCAAATGCCCCGAGTTCTGCCCGGTGCAATGCATCGAGCACCTGGCGCCCGGCTCGGTTCCGGGCCGCGGCGTGCAGCCGGTGCAGAACCGCTTTCAGGAATGCATCGGATGCTACATCTGCGTCGAAGTATGTGCGCTGCTCACGGACTACGACGCGGTCAGGATGTACGACACCAACCTGGTCGAGGAAATGTTGGGCGTTAAGATCACGGACACGCCTGCGCCAGAGCCGATTCCCGCGCAGCCTTACGAGGAATATTTTTCAGAAGGCGGACAGCATCGGCATCTCGGGAAAGGATCGCGCATCCGCGAGAAGATGAACGCCGAGGAGCGCGCGATTTTCGCGCGCGAGCGCGTCCGCGGCTGAGCGACCACTTAATTGTAGCCCTTAAAGAATGTGAACGCGGCGACCTACTTGCGCGGGGCGCGCCAGACTTCGGGCTTCTGGCCGGTCGTCATCTCGGGCAGCGAGGTCAACTCGACGCGATCGGGCGTTATCAGCATCAGGCCGAAGTCCTTCGACTCGGGACCACCGGGCCAGAACTGCGCGAGATCGTAATCGAATATCTTGCCATTCCAGATTCGCTTTTTTTCAGCCAAATCCTCAACGAACTTAGCTTTGCCTGTGACCGTCAGATGAACCATCTCGGCGCCGATCTGGTAGAAGAGTTCAACCCGGGGGTTCCTGGCGATATGGCGGGCTTTCGCCGACGTGCGCCCCGTTGCGATCCACACACGATTGCCCTCGAAGGCGGGATGCACGACGCGGACCTTGGGCTGGTTTCCGTCGGCGGTCGCGAGATACGCCCAGGTCGCCTTGGCGGCGGCTGCGTGGGCCTTGTCCCAAAATGTTGAATCGCTCATCCAAAAAAATACCTCCGCAATCTTTTCCTAACACGGCCCGGCACGGGTTTGACACCGTGAACATCCCCAATTAGTTTGAAAGTTGCGCACGGAGCAGCGCAATGGAACGCCACGCCCGACGCGCGCAGGTGCTGCGCCACGCCAAGCGCATCTTTGCCCGCAAGGGATATCACAGGACCAATGTCGCGGACATCATTGCCCGCGCCCGCATCGCACGCGGCACGTTCTACCTCTATTTCGAGAGCAAGAAGGACCTCTTCGAGGAATTGCTCGAGCAGGTCCTGGGCGAGCTGACGGATAGGATTCAGCGTATCCGGCCGGGACCGGGAGAGGCGGACCCCGTCGATCAATTGCGCGCGAACCTGACGCGGGTATTGCGCTACGTGCTGGCCGAGCGCGAACTCACCGACATCCTGCTCAACCATTCGAGCGGCTTCGACCGCGAGATCGACGACAAGATCCGGGATTTCTATGACCGGATCGCGGCGCTGATCAAGCGGTCGCTCGATCTCGGAATCGAGATGAACCTGGTGCGCAACTCGGACACGCGCGCGGTCTCGTACGCAATCCTGGGCGGAATCAAGGAAGTGGTTGGGATGCTCTCGCGCAGCGACGAGCCCGACATCGCCGCGCTGGTCGAGGAAATACTCGGCTTCGGCCTGAGGGGAGTCGCGCGTCCCGAGTTATTTGAAGTTCGTGCGAGCGCGAGGTGACCGCGAAAGCTCTTTTTTGATCTTGCGCCGGAAGAATTCGAACGCATCCTTCGCGAGCGCGAGTGAGCTGCGCCCTGACCCGCCCCGGTCGCCCAAGCGATCGCCGCGCACTTACGGCCCGGTCGCGCTCCCCGGGGCGCAGACGGCCCAGGCCGTTACGTTGGTGCAGTTTCCAACAAAACACACCGCAGCGGTCACTTCAGGCACTGCCACGCTTACGTCCCACGCATTCCCCGTTTCGCTTGGAGCGGACTGAATAACTTGCAATGGTTGGGCAAGAACCGGCTGTACAGGAAGCAGCGGCCCCGCCGTCGATGATGGAACGGGCGGCACTGGCGATGGTGGCACTGGCGTCGGCGACGGCACCGGTAGCGGAGCCAGATTGAATCCACCGCCAAGGACAACGTCGCCGGTTGGACATTGCGCTTCCACCTGGACCGATCCGGCCTGGACTGATCCGGCGGCAAGCGGACATGGAGTTGTCAGGGCCACGTCGCATCCGCATGCGCAGACCTCTTGCGTTTGAGACACGATCTGCGTTTGTACCGAGTCAGACGAACCCGCCGGGTCCGCGCTGTTCCAACTAATCAGGGTCTCGTTCGCCCTGCACGGGCCGTCCGTCGGGATGAGCCGGATGGTTCCGGTCTTCTTGTTTTCGCACCCATAGTACACCGACTGCGCCTGAGCCGTCGTGGCGGCGGCGATGCTCGCTCCAAGTGAGAGCACGGCGGCAAAGAGCAGTTGGCGGAAAATTACCGTTGATGTCGATTTCGTGTGCCGCATACGCCACCTCGCGTCATCGGAAAATTGCGGGCAACTTGCAGGCGCTTGGGAATCCCTATAACTCTCCTAATCCGGAATTTCCATTTTGAATCCTGATTCGGACTAGCACCAACGCCAGGCGGCTTGCAAACGCGAAGTTCGAGCCCGGTTTTGTGCCGCCCGCGTTAAGGTGACGCTGGAATACTTACCCGCCGGATGGTTACATTTGAATGATGGTTGACTTGTTCAGCATTCGCCACGACCGTAGCCCGCGGCCAACTCGCGGCGACCGCCGGCCGTCGGTCAGCGTAATCTCGGATGAATTGTTGGTCGGCGAATATCCCAGTCAGGCTGATATCGGCTGGTTGAAGGATACCTACGGGATTACCGCGGTTCACAATCTCCAGGACGACGACGATCTGCGCCTAAATGGCTTGGACGACGGACGACTGAGCGCGGAGTACACAGCGCATGGGATCGACTATGTGCGCACGCCCATCCAGGATGGCAGCGCAGACGCGATGGCCGAGCGGCTCGAAGCTGCGCTCCACGATCTTCGCGATCTGGTCGGTTCTGGTTCCCGCGTCTATCTCCATTGCAACGCCGGGATGAACCGCGCACCCACCCTTGCGATTGCGTTCCTGCGTGCTTATCGGCAAATGTCACTCGAAGAGGCGATGATGCTCGTCAAAAAACAGCGCGCATGCGGACCGTTCATGACGGTCCTCGAAGAGTACTTCGGGCCGCGCGATTACAAGCCGGAAAAATGACTTGAGCTCATCAGGCGCAGCCGGAAGTTTGCCGCGGCCGATCCCGAGGCAGAAATTTCTCACGGCCTGCGCGTGGGGCGTGCATTTATACACCGCTTTGGGCGCGGCGCTCGGCCTGCTCGCGATCTACTTCGCCTCGCAACGCGACTTCCGCGCGTCGTTCCTCGCAATGGGCGCGGCGACGATTATCGATTCCAGCGACGGTCCCCTCGCCCGCTGGCTGATGGTCAAGACTCGCGTGCCGACTTTCGACGGCGCGCTGCTCGACAACATCGTGGACTACCTCACCTACACCGTAGCGCCGGTGTTTCTGATGCTGGAGGCCGGGATCATACCGGGTTCGCGATGGGGTTTGGGGCTGGCGTGTCTCGTCATGCTCGCAAGCGTTTACGGATTCTGCCGGACGCAAGCCAAAACGGAAGACAATTACTTCCTCGGCTTCCCGAACTATTGGAACCTGGTCGCGTTTTATCTTTTCTGTCTCGGCGCCGGCACCGCCTTCAACGTTGCCGTACTGCTGCTCCTCGCCGTGATGGTGTTCATGCCGCTCAAGTTCATTTATCCAAATCGAACCGTTCCGCTCCGCCCGGTCACGCTCACGCTTGGAATAATCTGGGCGTTTGTGACGGTCGCGGCGGTTCTGATGTTGCCGGCTGTGAATCCCATTATGTTGTGGGCCGGGCTGAGTTTCATCGCTTACTACCTCATTGCGTCGTTCGCGCTTCAGGCGCGCGCCGCGCTCAAGTCCAATCGCAGCCGCGTCGATCTGAATGGCTGAATCCGGGCTTCATAGCGCAACCGCCGCCTCCGAGTCATGGCTCGAGGTGATCGATTCCGATTCTCCCGTGCTCCTGATTACGCCGCACGGCGGCCGCGCCGAGCCACGCACGCGCTCGCTGTCCAATCCCAAGGTCAACGACCTTCATACCGCCGACATCACGCGCGGACTTGCGGCGCGACTTGGCGCGTCGGCGCTGATCAACGTCGCGATGGATCGCAACCGGCTCGACTGCAACCGTCTCTCGCAAATAATCGAACGCGCGCCGTGGCTGCTCGAAATGATCGCGGATCGGGTCGGCGCAATCGTCGCGCGTCATGGCCGCGTCACGGTGCTGCTCATCCACGGATGGAACATTATCGAGCCGCGCCTCGATTTCGGACTCGGACTGCGGAATTCAGGCGGCGAACTGCGGCCGCCCGGTTCCGCTTGCGTCTCGGCCAGCGACGATTTCATCAACGGCCCTCTCGCCGGACTCGCCGACCGCCTGCATCATCATGGAATCAAGCCGACCTATGGCATGCGTTACCCGGGCGGCGGCCTCCAGAACCTGTTGCAGGCATTCACCGCGCGTCATCGCCAAAGTTCGAACGCGCCGCTCAGATCGATTTCCGAAACTGCCATGAACGGTGTCGTCGATGCGGCCCAACTCGAACTGTCTGTCTCGATCAGGATGCCCGGCGAGTTGCGCGCCCGATGCGAAGACGCCATCGCCCAAGTCTTCTCGGCAAACGGCGCTGATTGGCACGCCCCGCGCGCACCTCTCGTTGTAAATCGCGCGCCGCGCCCCCCGGTCGCCAGATCCGAAATCGGCGCGGCCGCCACGGTTGCGGCGTCCGGACGCGTCGGGATCGAATTCTACGACCCGGCGGCGCGTATCGGCGCGATGGCGAGCTTCGACGTCGGCGGCGCCGCCGTGGGCGCGCGAATCATGATGCTGTTCGATCGCCATCGCGCGGCATTATTTACCGCCGAAGGCCGGCCGACACGTTCCAGCAGCGCCGTCACTCACGGTCCGCTCTCGCTCGGGCGCGAGGGCGAATCGATCGTGCTCGCGTTCCGCGGACCCGCCGTGATCGTGCCCGACGCTACCGCGTATCTGAGCATCGAACGCGCGCTGGCCTCGGGGCGGCTGGACGGCGACACCGAAGTTAACGCGCGTTTCGAAATCGATCATGCCGGCGGTGAGTTCGACTTCGATCGGATTCTGTCCGCGCCCGGCGCCGCGCAGGACCGCGCGTCGTCGAGCGCCTCATTCGGGCGAATTGCGGGACAGGTTTGCATCGACGGCGCCGCACGGACCGTGAACGGGTTTGCGCGCGCAGGAATGTCGTTCACCGGACTGGGGCCGGATAAATTCACCGCGCGCCGGATGATTTGGGCGTGTTTCGAAGATAAGGAGGCGCCGCGTGCGCTCGAAGCCCGCTCGATCGCGGCAGGCGACGGGCCGCCAGGCCGCAGCGCCAGGATTCTCGGCGCGGGCGGATGGTCGCCGTGCGAGCTACGCGATCTCACGATAGAGACGCCGTCGGTCGAGCAACCGCCGCATCGTATTTTCGCATCGTTAACGCGCCCGGATGGGTCGTCATGCGAAGTCGAGGGCAGCGTCGAATGCTTTATTCCGCTGTCGCGCCCCGGGCCCGGGAATTCGCGCATCTACACATCGCTCGGGTTCGCGAGGTTTCGCAGCGGCGCCCATCGCGGGGCCGGGATGTTTGAATATTCGCGCGTCGCCGGCTCGGTGCTGACCGACGACGACGAGAGCAACGAATACGATTCCGATACTGATTGAGGTCGGCTTAGAAGGAGGAAAGGAGAATGCACGAAATCGGACTGTTCGAGGCGATGTACTCGGCGCGGGCGATTCGACGCTTCAAGCCCGACCCCGTTCCCGAAGAAGTAATCACAAAAGTTCTCGACGCGGCGATTCGTGCGCCGTCGGCAGGCAATTCGCAAAACTGGGCGTTTCTCGTCGTGCGCGATCAGGAACAGCGCGGAAAGTTGGCCGAAATCTACAGAAAAGCATCTGACGCGGTCGGCTCCTTCTACGCCGCGCGCGGCCGTCCCGCCCATATGACCGACGAGCAGTTTCGTCGATTCGTATCGTCCGGAATGTATCTCTGGGATCATATAGGCGAAGCCCCCGTGCTGCTGGTGGCTTGCCTGAAGCAGGAGCCGCTGCCGCCTCCTGATGCCCTGCCGGCCGCAGCGGTCACTGCATTCTATGCTGCGATGCCGCATCTTGCGCGGATCAGCGGCGCAAGCATTTATCCGGCCGTGCAGAACATAATCCTCGCGTGTCGCGCGCTCGGGCTGGGCACCGTCATGACGACCAATCACATTCTCTATGAGCACGAAGTAAAAGAGGTCTTAGGCCTGCCGACTGATGTTGAGA
Source organism: Binatus soli (SeqCode) (assembly GCF_050015535.1). NCBI lineage: Bacteria > Candidatus Binatota > Binatia (SeqCode) > Binatales (SeqCode) > Binataceae (SeqCode) > Binatus (SeqCode) > Binatus soli (SeqCode). The sequence continues at coordinate 92,617 of NZ_JBEKBF010000014.1, forward strand.
CCTACACGCTCATGCCCATCGGGTATCCGCACAACAAGTTCGGACCGGTGAGCCGCCGCCCCGTGAGCGAGGTCGCGTACGCTGATCGATGGGGCAATTCGTGGCGGGGATAAGGCTGGCTTTACAAGTCATCGCACGCCCCTTCAAAGCCTAGTTTCAGCCGCAGGTTGAGCCCCATCGCCGCATCGTAACGCCGCGAAGCGTCGAGGACCGGCGAGCGGCGCCGGTCGCCCCATTCTCTTATGTCCCCACTGAGTTAGGGTTACTTGACAATTAGGGTATCACTAATTATATTGTTACTTGAGATGGGCCTGAGGGAAGAAAAGAAGGCGCGCCAGCGGCGCGAGATTATGGACCAGGCGGTCGCGCTGTTCCGCAAGCGCGGCTACGATCAGACGCGCGTACAGGACATCATCGCGCGGCTTCGCATCAGCGAGGCCACGTTCTTCAACTACTTTCCCACCAAGGACGCGATCCTGCAGGAGTTCGCGCTGGACCAGGTCGAGCAATTCATCGCATTGCTCAAGCACGAGATGGGCGTGCGCGGCCGAAGCGTACCCGACCGCCTGCGCGAGCTGATGCGCGTGATTGCGCAGGTCGGGTCCCAGGATCGCAAGTTCATGGCGGTGGTGACCACGCGTTCCAATCTCTTCAGCGCCACCGGAGAGATCCGGAACAGGGAGTTCAAGATGTACGAGCTGCTCGCCGAGCTGTTTGCCGAGGGACAGGCGCGCGGCGAGATTCGCGACGACGTCGAGCCGATGCAATTGGCTGAGATTCTGACCGGGATTTATACCTTGACCGGCAACAACTGGCTGATTGGCTGGTGGAACGGCTCAAGCGAAATGCTCGAGCAGCGCCTGCTCCGGGCGCTCGATGTTTTTCTGGCTGGCAGTGGCGCGCGCAGTCTAATCCCGGAACCACCGCGCCGGCCGCATCAGGCTTCCCGTCGCCGGGCAGGCCGGCGGCGCAAAACCTGAGAGCGCGCGTACGCAGAGGAGGAAAGCGCCATGGCAGTTGAGATCTACAAGCTCGCTATTCTGATCGTCGCCAGCGTCTCGTTCGCCCGTTTCGGCGCGATCATCGTTGGAATCCTGCGCGCCTTCCGCAACTACAGACGCGCCTCGGCCACACACTGGGGACTGGTGGAGTTAATGACCTGGCCCGAGATGTTTGTGCTGATGGGCGTCACGCTTTACCTGTTTGTCAACCGCACGACCCCCTCTAATGTCGCCGGCCTCACTTTGCTCGCCGCCCTCGTTGGTGTGGCGCTGGCTCTTGTCGCCGTGGTCGTGTCGGCCTGGGCCTTTGTTTCTCTGCCGACCGTCAGCACCGGTCACTACGTGCTCAACGCGCAGCCGGTGGTACAAAAGGGACCCTATCGATGGGTCCGCCATCCGATATACCTGGGCGTATTTCTGATCTGGCTCGCTCTCGCGTTGGCTTTCGGCAGCGTCTTCACATTTCTGCTTGCCGCGTTGTACGTGTTTCCGGCCTACATTCTCTATATGCGTTCCGAGGAACAGATGATGGCCGCTTCGTACGGTGCGGAATATACGAGCTACTGCCGAAAAACGGGGATGCTATTCCCGCGGCTGCGTCGGGGCGCGGCGAGGAATTTTCCCGTTAATAATCCTCTGCGTGGCGGGAAAGCGGGGCGACTGGGCTGAATGCGATTTCGATACTGATTGAGGCGCGGCGCTAAGCGGGCGTAGCCGCTGCCCGAGTGCGCGCGGCGACCATCGCTTCAACCTGGTTGGCAATATCGGCGAGCACTTTGCCGGTAGGCGTGGACGCGTACTCGCGAACGAACAGCACGCCGCGATCGCTGCTGTCCGCAAGGCGCGGTTCAAACGCGAGCCGCGCCAGGATCGGTACCGCAGCCTCGCGTGCGACTCTATGGAGATCGCCCTCCGGCCACAGAGGCCGAACTGCGCGGCATCCGTCGCAGTTGAAGCCGACCATATTCTCCACGATGCCGACGATTGGCGCGCCGATCGCGCGGCCAATTTTTATCGCCTGACGCGCGGCATTGGTGTCCTGTGCGGACGGAAGACTGAGCAGCAGGACGCCGTCGAGCGCTACCATGGCAGCTACCGAGCACAATCGATCGAGGCCGGTCGCCAGATCGATGATCAAAAAATCGACGCTCCCGAACTGCGTTTGCGCTAAAATTCGCCTCAGCCCTTCGCGATAGCTCAGTTCCACGGGCCGCGTCGGGGCAGGCGCAACCGGCTCGCCGTTGTTGTTGCCGTTGATTTGATCGTAATCATCCACAAAGCTGATCGGTGGCGCTTCGCCGCCGGGAAGCTGATCGCTCGAAACCAGGCGCAGGCCATACGGCCCCGCAGCCGGCTCGATTGCTTCGATCATCGGGTAGGGCCGCTGCGGGTCCATCCCGAGCATCGCCGCGACACTGGGTGAATTCAGGTCCGCGTCAACAATCGCGACCTTGCGGCCTTTCATCGCCAACGCCGCCGCGATATTCACGGCCAGCATGCTCTTGCCGACCCCGCCCCGCGCGCTTGCAAGGGCGATCTTCGCGCCGACGCCGGAAAGATTGGTGCGGATCCGCTCGCGAGCGGCGGCTAAATCGACGGATGGTCCAACGGATCCATCGCTTTCAATATCGGAAAATATCCTCATTGGCCGGTTGCTGAAATCCTGATGCAGCGATCGTAGCGATCGTTGACAACTGCGGCTCCCGCGCAAGCTGTTCTGTCTAGGATGACTGGTTTGGGCAGCACGGTAAACAACGCCCGGCAGGGGTGACCCCTGCACCCAGTATTAAGGCCGCGCTCCGTTGGCGGCGGCATGAAGGAAGAATCACCTGCGCGGTGGGCGGCAGGGGCTGCGGCCCCTGCACCCGCAGTGAGAAGACGCGATGGCAGGGGTGACCCCTGGCCGTGGCGACGGCAGCGCAGTAGTAAGGCCGCGCTCCGTTGTCGCGCGCGTCCCCTGCCAACGGCTTAATACTGCGCTGCCGTCGCCACGGCTAGGCGCTCTCGTCGTCGGCGTCGGTGGAACCTATTTTGCGATAGGTATTGCGCTCGTCGTCGAATCGGCGCTGCGATTTCGCCTCGCGCTCCTGGTCCTGCTGACAATCCCGGCACAGGCGCGAAAATGGCATCGCCTCGAGCCGTTCCTCGGCGATCTCCAGTCCGCAGGACTCGCAGACGCCATAGGCGCCTTCGTCGAGACGCTCGAGCGCGTCGTCGATCTGCTTGAGCTTGACCCGTTCGCGGTCCGACAGGATGAAGTTGATCTCGCGATCGCGCTCTTCGGACGCGAGGTCGTAAGTGTCCATGCCCTCGTCCTTGTTGCTTTCGCGTTCGGCCCGCAATTCGGAATCGATCTCGCCGAGCAGTTTGGTTTTCGTTTCCAGCAGTTGCTCGCGGGTTTTGGCAAGGAACTTCTTTCGGTTCGGTGCAACTGGTTTCTTCGCCATCGAATTTGCGACTCCCGGTATATTAAGCGGCCGCGCCGGCGACGGTTGCGTGCAGGTCGTAGCTGAGCGCCTTGTCGATTCGTGCGCGGACGAACTCGCCCGCCTCCGCGTCGCCCGCAAGGAATACGGAGCCATCGATTTCCGGCGCTTGACCGGACGTTCGCCCGCGTAGTCGCGTGGCGCGTCCGGGCATCGGACCCTCGACCAGCACCTCCATTTCGCGTCCGACCAGGCCGCGATTCCTGGCCAGGGAAATTTCCGACTGCGTCGCCATCAAGCTCGCCCGCCGCGCGCGCTTGACGCGCTCGGGCACCTGGTCCGGCAGGTTGTAGGCGGCGGTATTCTCTTCATGCGAGTAGGTAAACACTCCCACGCGATCGAACTGCTCATCGCGGACAAAATTCACCAGACGCTCGAACGCGGCATCAGTCTCGCCGGGGAAGCCGACGATAAACGACGTTCGCAGCACGACGCCCGGGATGCGTTTGCGCACGCGGTCGAGCAGCTTGACCAATGCCGCGCCCGAGCGCTCGCGGCGCATCGCGCGCAGCATCGCGTCGTCGGCGTGCTGCAACGGCATGTCGATATACTTGACGACCTTGGGCAGCTCCGCGATTGCGTCGAGCAGCTCGGCGCTCACGAAATTCGGATAGCAGTAGAGCAGCCGTATCCAGCGGAGCTCGTCTATTGTCGAGAGTTCCCGGATCAACGCCGCGAGGGAAGACGGCTCATCGAGGTCGCGGCCGTAGGCGGTCAAGTCCTGGGCGATCAAATTGATCTCGCGAACGCCGGCGGCGGCCAGGTTGCGCGCCTCGGCGACGAGGTCAGCCAGCGGGCGGCTCTCATGCAGGCCGCGAATCTTGGGGATAATGCAGAAGGCGCACTTATGATTGCAGCCCTCGGAAATCTTCAAGTAAGACGTGAAGAAATCGCCGGTCTTGATTCGCGGGATTGCCGACGTCGGCAGCAGATGCGCCGCGCCGGCATACGGAATCGGCCGCATTTCGGGTGCTTCGGTGCGCCGCAGCAGCTCGGGCAAATCGAGGAAGTTGCCGGTGCCGACGAACACGTCCACTTCGGGCATCATGGCCGCGAGTTCGGCGGCGTAGCGCTGCGACAAACATCCCGCGACCACCAGCCGCTTGCCAAAGCCGCGCTTCTTGACCTCGGCCGCTTCGAGGATCGCGTCGATTGATTCCTTCTTGGCGGCTTCGATAAACGCGCAGGTATTCACCAACAGCACTTGCGCCTCTTCGGGATCGAGTGTGATCTCGAATCCCGCCGAAGTCAGCGCGCCAAGCATCAGCTCGCTGTCGGCGAGGTTCTTGGGGCATCCAAGCGTGAGCAGGTGAACTTTTTCCATGGCAGAATCGGAAAAACTTACGGGGCTTTTAAAAATACCTGTCGCATACACGCGAGGCAATCGCGGTTGAAAGCGTCATCGCGGCGATTGTGGTTTTCGGGTTTTCTCGAGCGTCACGGCGAGGCCGGCGCCGTCACGACATCCACGCCCGCCGGCGCCTTGAATGCGAAAATCGAATCGGGCAGTTCCACATTATCATGAACGTCGCTGAAATCGATCCTGGTCGTGTCGCCAAGCTGGTCGGTAAGCGTCAGCGTGATCAGATTGTAAGTTTTCGGATCGAGTCCAACTTCAATTTTGTAGCCGCCGGCCTTCGCGTCGAGGATCAAATCGACGAGACCGGTGGGCCTTGCGGGACTTGCGAATGCGGCCTTGAAGTCGCGGTTGATATTGCCGATTCCGAGCAGGAACGAGGTCGCGCTGCTCGATTTGAGCGCCTGCTTGAGCGGAGTTTCGACGACCTGGTTGAGGTCCGGATCGTAGCTGTAGAGCGTCTCGCCGTCGCTGACGATTGTTTGCACTTCCGGCGCCTCGAACTCCCAGCGCATGCGTCCGGGCTTGCGAAATGAAACCGTGCCCTGACGTTTGCGTTTCGGCGCGCCGACGGTCGCGATCTCCTCGCTGAATTTCGCCGAGAATGACTTGGTGTCGCGGTAATGACGCTGCAGGCGATCCAGCACATGCTTCAAATCTTTGCTGACGGGGGCGCTGGACAGTGCGATAGTCTCGGATTGAACGGGTGCCCCAATGGCGAGGAACATCACGATTGCCGCAAAGATCGCTTTCCACATTGTTTTCAGGAAAGTCGCCGCTCGCTCATCGCACGCTGCGCAAGCGGACTTCGCGTGGTTTGGCGCCGTCGGCGGGCATCACGATTCCTTCGCGTTCCATCTGCTCGACCATCCGGGCCGCGCGATTGTAGCCGATTCGAAGCCGTCGTTGGATCATCGAGATCGACGCCTGGTTGGTCTCCATCACGATCCGCACCGCCTCATCATACATTTCGTCCTGCGCGTCCGCGCCGAATCCGGCCCCCTCTTCCACGCCCGGAGCCTTGGTGTCGAGGATTTCCATGCGGTATTCGGGCGCGCCCTGCGCGCGCAGGAAATCAGCGAGCCTGCGAATCTCATGCTCGCCGACGAACGGCCCGTGCAGGCGGCGAAGCCTCACACTGCCGGGCGGCATGAAGAGCATATCACCGGCGCCGAGCAGGCGTTCGGCGCCGATAGAATCGAGAATCGTGCGCGAATCGACCCGCGACGCGACTTGGAGCGAGATTCGTGCCGGCAGGTTCGCCTTGATAAGCCCGGTGATCACATCCACCGAGGGACGCTGGGTGGCCAGGATGAGATGAATTCCGGCGGCGCGCGCTTTTTGCGCCAGCCGCGTGATGTCGCGCTCGACAGTCTTGCCCTCGCCGAGCAGCAGATCGGCGAGCTCGTCGATGACGATCACGATCTTCGGCAGCTTGCGATGCTCGATCTCGCCGACCGCCGGCTGATTGGGATCGTCCGACGCCGGTACGCTCTGCCCCGCCATCTTGAGCTGCGCGATCGACACGCCCGAGGCCAGCGCGTGGTTGTAGCCGTCGATATTGCGCACGCCCAACTCGCGCATCCGCAGGTACCTGCTCTCCATCTCCTGCGTCGCCCACAGCAACGCGGACGCGGCCTTCTGCGGATCGACGACGACCGGAACCAGCAGATGCGGGATATTTTCGTACACCGACAATTCCAGCATCTTGGGGTCGACGAGAATCAGACGCACATCGTCCGCGGTCGCGTTGAACAGAATCGACGCGATCATCGTGTGGAGCGAAACCGACTTGCCGGTTCCGGTCGCTCCGGCGATCAGCAGATGAGGCATCCGGGCGAGATCGGCAGCGACCGGACGCCCGGCGATGTCCTTGCCGAGCGCGATGGTCAGCTGGCTCTGCGCGGCCAGGAATTCCTCGGCCTCGAGAATCTCGCGCAGAAAAATGCGTTCGCGCTTGCGGTTGGGCACTTCGATGCCAACCACGGCCTCCCCGGGCACCGGCGCCTGGATTCGCACCGCGGCGGCTCTAAGAGCCATCGAGAGATCGTCGGCGAGATTGACAACCTGGCTTACCTTGATTCCGGAGCCCGGCTCGAATTTGTACATCGTGACGACCGGGCCCGGCTGTACTTCGACCACCCGCCCCGCGACGCCGAAGTCCGCGAGTTTCTGCTCGAGCACGCGCGCGCTGCGCTCGAGCTGGCTCTCGTCCACCTGCGCATGCTCGGCGGGCGGCAAATCCAGCAGCGACTGCGGAGGGAGTTTGAAAGCACCCTTCTGGCGCGGCTTGGAAGCCGCGGCCCTGTCGCGCTTCTCGCGCGCCGTCGCACCGCGAATCTCCAGCAGCCTGACCTTCAGCGGCGCCGGCCTGCCGCCCACGCCGTCCGGCTCGAGCTCGTCGCCCGCGCCCAGTGAGAACGGGATGCGCGTGTCGTTGTCGCCGCCGGCAAGTTCAAACTCCTCGCGGCGCGGGCGAATTTTGTTGGCGAGTCCGGCCAGCAGCTCGGTCGGCGCCCGCTTGAGCATCAGGGCAAGCCCGCAGATGAATCCGAGCGCGACCGCGATCAAGCCCCCGGCCAGGTTGAGCGAATCACTGAGCAGCGTGGCGATATCCGCGCCAATTTCACCGCCCATCTTTGCGTCGTGCAGATTCCACAGCGCGCCGGCCGCCGCGAGCGCAAGAATCAAAATGATGCCGCCGCCAATCTCGCGCGCGATCGTGACGATTCCCACCCCCGTCCATACGCGCTGCGCCAGCCACGCGACCAATATCATCACGGTGTACGACTGGTATCCCACCAGGCCGCCGAGAGTCGCCGCGATGGCCGCGCCGACCGGACCGCCGAGGTTGGGACTCTGTCCGATATCGACGCTTACGAGGCTCACCGTGCCGAAGGCGGCGAACGCGAGCAGCGCGAGTGCGGATAGCTCGCGAGCGATACGGCTGCCGGGATGTGCGGCAACGAAAACGAAAACCTCCTCGACCGCAGCCCGCGGCTCGCGAGTCGGTGAAGAAGGCAGCTCGAAGGGCGTTTTCTCCTTGCGCGCGATAGGGGTCACACCTCCGTCACGTATGGAATGACCAGCGGCCGCTTGCCCAGCTCATCGCTGAAGTAGCGCCGAATCGCGCGTACGATTTCTTCCTTTACGCGGGGCTCATTGGCGTGCAGGGGGCAACCGAGCGCGCTCAGGCGCCGGGTTAATTCCTCCTTCGCGCGGCGCATGTGCGCAGAAGTGCCATCGCCGCTCACCAGCCCCCGCGAGAGGAGATCGGGGCCCGCAACGATGCGCCCGGTTTTTGACGAGAGGACCACCACCGCCGTTACCGTGCCGTCTCGCGCGAGCACCCGGCGCTCGCCGACCACGGCGGGATCGCCGCCGTCCGCGCCTTCGAGCATCACGCGGCCCGCCTCGACGGTGGGTCCGCGGCGCGCCTCGCCACCGCTGCTGAGAATCAGCGAATCGCCGTCTTCGAGCAGGAAGCAGTTGCGCTCGGGTATTCCCGCGCCGATTGCGAGCGCGACGTGACGGCTCAGATGACGATATTCGCCATGAATCGGGATGAAATGCCGCGGCCGCGTGAGCGCGATTATCTCCGCCAACTCGTCCTGACTGGCGTGCCCCGAAACGTGAACCGGAGCGACCGCGTCGTAAACGACGTCGGCGCCCTGCCGGTAGAGACGATTCACCAGGTTGTTGATGGTGCGTTCGTTGCCGGGAATGAAGCGCGATGACAGCACGACCACGTCGCCATGCTCGATACGCACGCGCGGGTGCGCGTCGGCGGCGATTTTCGCCAGCGCCGAGAGCGGTTCGCCCTGGCTTCCGCTGGCAAGATAGCTCAGCCGGTTTACGTCGATGAACTCGGCCTCGCCCGGCTCGACAAACATCGCTTGCGCAAATGGAAGCTGGCCGGTCTCGAGACCCAGCCGCACGCTCTCCGCCATCGCGCGTCCCAACGGAACGACCCGGCGGCCGAACTCGCGCGAGACCTCGACTACCTGGCGAATCCGATGCAGATGCGACGAAAAGGCTGACAGGAAAAACCTGCCGCGCGTGCGTGATGCGAGCTCGCGCAGGACGGGCTTGAGCGAACTTTCCGAGCCCGAGCGGCCGGGGCGCTCGACGTTGGTCGAATCCGAGAGCAGGACGGCAACGCCTTGCGCGCCAAGTTCGGCGAAGCGTTCGCGATCGAACGTCGCGCCGTCCACGGGAGCGTCGTCGATCTTGAAGTCGCCGCTATGAACCACGACCCCCGCGGGCGTTCGAATCGCGAGAGCAATCGAGTTCGGGGTCGAATGCGTAACACGAATCGGCTCGACGGTGAACGGCCCAGCCTCGAATGCAGCCCGCGGCGCAATCGTCCGCAGATCGACCGGACCGTCGAACTCCGCATCAGCGAGCCGCCGCCGGGTGAAAGCGAGCGTTATATCGGTTCCATAAACGGGAACGTTGAAGCGGCGCAGCAGGTGCGGGATCGCGCCGATGTGATCCTCGTGGGCGTGGGTGAGCACGACCGCCTCAACCGCGACGTGGCTGCGCTCGAGCCACGCCATCTCGGGTATATAGGTACCCAATCCGAGCGCGGGCTCGTCTGGAAACATCACACCGCAATCGATCACGATCGCGCGCCCGGCGCATTCGATCGCCATCAGGTTGAGGCCAATCTCGCCCAACCCGCCGAGCGCCACGATTCGGACCGGAGCGGTCGTGGAAGTGCTTGCCGCCATCGCCCTATCCTGCCTCCCGCACCGAGGCGATTATATCGGTCAGAAAACGGAGGCGAAAGGCGGGGGCCAGCCCCTGCCTTGCCTTGAGAACGGGGCGGGGCTAGTTTTCGGATCATGATCATGAGGTGGCGAAGATGGCGGCGTCGGTAAACAAAGTAATTCTGATCGGCAATCTGGGACGCGATCCCGAAACTCGCTTCACCAACTCGGGCACGTCAGTCACGAACTTTTCGATTGCGACCAAGGAGTCGTTCGCCGACAAGAGCGGGACGCGGCAGGACCGCACCGACTGGCACAACATCATCGTGTGGGGCAAACAGGGCGAGGCCTGCGCGCAGTATCTGAAGAAGGGAAGCCCGGTTTACATCGAGGGCAGAATTTCCTACCGCGAGTATGAAGCGAAGGATGGCAGCGGCAAGCGCAAGGTCACGGAAATTGTCGCGACGCGCGTGCAGTTCCTGAGCTCGCGCGGCGGCGCTCCGATGGGCGATGAGGCCGGAGAAGCTCGTGGTCGCGCACCCGCGGGCGGCGCAGGCGCGGGCGACGACGTAGCGCCGATGGACGACGAAGACATCCCGTTCTAAGCAGAAGTGCCGTTCTAAGCAGAAGTGCAGTTCTAAGCACCTGATTTCCGGATTCGCCGCAATTGCGGCCAAGCGTCCGATATTGCATCGCCGTCTGGTCACAAGATGCACCCGCTGCCTTCAGCGCCGCGTCTTATACGGATGAAAGTGCCGACCCGACTGGGCGCGTGACCCGCGTCCGCGTTTGTATTGGATCGATACGCGAGTGTACAGTGTACACCACCGAGGGGTGGGAGTTGGAGTCCGAGTGGGACCCGAAGAAGGCCGAGCAGAATCTCCGCAAGCACGGAGTGGAATTCGTTGACGCAGTGATCGTGCTCGATGACGACCGGGCCATTACGCTGGTGGACGAACACTTTGGAGAAGAGCGGTACCTGACCTTCGGGATGGACGCTCAGGGACAAGTATTGGCGGTTTCCTACTCGATACGCGGGAGCGCCATTCGCATAATCTCCGCGCGGAAAGCAACCTCGCGCGAGCGCGCTCAATACGAGGATAAGCGGATATGAAACGGGAGTACGATCTTAGAAAGGGCAAGCGCGGACCGGTCATTCCGTTGCCGCCGGAAAAGGTTCGCATCACCATCCGCTTGGATCGCGATATCGTGGATCACTTCCGCGAGAAGGTTCGGAAGGCCCACGGCGGAAATTATCAGACCTTGATCAACGACGCGCTTCGGGAGCACATCCAGCGTCCGGGTCTTGCGAAGCAATTAGGCGCAGAAGTCCGTTCGGTTCTCCGCGAGGAGCTCGAAAAAATAAAGGCGAGCGCTTGAAGAGCATTTTAAATTTAAGCGCGTGACGTTGGGATTCGCCGCAGTCGCGGCGGGGCGGGAAGCGGGCCGCCGTCCGCGCGGCTTGCAATTTCGATAAATCGGCTCAACTCGACGCGCAACTCGCCGACTGCGAGACCCATGTGCTCGTGCGGAATTGAATCAAGCCTGGCCGACGCTTTCTCATACACCAACCGTGCGCCCTCGAGGTTTCCGCGCTGCGCGTGCAGAATCGCGACTGCGGCCTGGATCAGCCCCTGGTAGAAGAGCTTCACCTCGCCGTCGGAGCGCTTCCAGATTTCCTCCCATGCTTCGTGACACTCGAAGAAGCGCCCTTCGTTGAAGAGGTCGATTCCCTGTTGGTAAACGTCGGGGTGCGGACGGCGCGTCATCGATCAATCATAGCGCGTCGCTGCGGCGATGCGCGTGGCGGCGGCGAATCGGTGTTTCGGTGTTGCGGTGTTGCCGGCGCGGCGCTAATCCATCGTCGAGCCGGGTTCGAGTTCGACGCCTAACGGCACAAGCATACGCACGACCATATTGTAGAAGGCGACGTTCTGCACCAGTTCCATCATGCGGCCCGTGTCGAGAAAGGTCTTCAGGGCGTTCCAGGTCGCGTCGGTCACGCGCACGTTGCCGGTGGCCTCGACGGCGTAACGAATCACGGCGCGCTCATTGTCGCTGAACTTCGAGGATTTCTCCCAATCGGCGAGCGCTTCGAGCTGCTCGCGCGAGATGCCGACGCGCCGCGCGATGGCGCAATGATGGACGAACTCGTATTGCGCATCGGTCAGCCGTCCGACCGTGAGGATCGCGAGTTCGCGGAGTTTTGGGTCGAGCGCAGTCTTGTTGCGGAGGTTGTTACCCATCGAGCAGAACCGGCGCAAAAATTTTGGCGTATGCGCAAGTACGCGGAAGATATTGCCGACGGTCCCGCCGCCCTCCGCGGCCAGGTTGTCGAAGATCACGCGGTCGGCTTCGGGAAGGTCTTCGCGATTCAGGTACGGTACGCGCGCGGCCATGAGTGCGCCTCCTGCGGAAAAGGATGTTCCCGACGTTGACCGCGCGGCCCCCGTTCAGGCGAACAGCATCTCGGACATCGCGCCGCCGGGCGGAATCATGGGCATCACCGCCTCTTCCTTGGGGATCACGACGTCGATGAGTACCGGGCCGGGGGTCGCGAATGCTTCCTTCATCGTCGCAACAAGGTCTTTCGATTTTTCAATTCGGAAGCCGCGCGCACCGTAGGCATCGGCGAGCTTGACGAAGTTCGGCACCGACATCGCGGTGTAAGAATACCGTTCGGCGTAAAACTTCTCCTGCCATTGGCGAACCATTCCGAGGAAGTAGTTATTGAGTATGATTACCTTGATATCGACTTTGTATTGGACCGCGGTACCCAGTTCCTGGATGTTCATCTGTATCGAGCCGTCGCCGGATACCACTACAACCTTCTTGTCAGGCGCGGCGAACGTCGCACCGATCCCGGCCGGCAGTCCGTAGCCCATGGTGCCCAGTCCACCCGAGGTCAGCCATGAGCGGGGATGCTCAAACGGGAACATCTGAGCCACCCACATCTGATGCTGCCCGACATCAGTAACCAGTATGCAATCGGCCTTGGTGAGCTTGTACAGCTCGGCGATAACGTCGTGCGGGGAGACGCTCTCGCCACGATGAATGTTCTCGTAGAGCGGCTTCTCCTTCTGCCACTTGAGGATCTGCTGATGCCATTTGGTCCAATCGGCGTGGCGCTTCGCGATACTCTCGCGGCCCTTAATCGTGGTCAGCATGTCGGTCAGTACCGACTTGATATCGCCGACGATCGGAATATCGACCTTGACGTTCTTCGAAATAGACGACGGGTCGATATCGATGTGAATAATCGTCTCGGCCTTCGCCGCGAATTCAGAAATCTTGCCGGTGACGCGATCGTCGAAGCGCGCTCCGACTGCGATTAGGCAATCGGTGTTGCATACCGCCGTGTTGGTGCCGTACGAACCGTGCATCCCGAGCATCCCGAGCCGGAGCGAATCGGAGGCCGGGTACGATCCCAATCCCATCAACGTCTCGGTAATTGGAATACCAAGTCCCTTAACCAGTTCGCGCAGCTCGGGGGCCGCACCGGACCATTGCACGCCGCCGCCGACGTAGAACAGCGGCTTCGAACTTTTCTCGATCGCCTCGATCGCGCGCTCGATCTGCCGGGGATTGCCGCGAATTGTGGGCTTGTAGCCGCGCAGTTCAATTTTCTCGGGCAGGTGAAGAACATGCTCGGCCTGTTGCACGTCCTTGGGCAAATCGACCACCACCGGACCGGGACGCCCGCTGCCGGCGATATAAAACGCTTCCTTGATGATGCGCGCGATATCCTTGACGTTCTTGACCAGGAAATTGTGCTTGGTGCACGGGCGGGTGATACCGACGAAGTCCGCCTCCTGGAAAGCATCGTTGCCGATCATCGTGGTCGGAACCTGGCCCGACAAAACCACCATCGGGGTGGAATCCATGTACGCGTCGGCGATCCCGGTGACGGTGTTGGTCGCACCGGGCCCCGAAGTGACGATGACGACGCCGGGGCGTCCGCTGACGCGCGCATAGCCCTCCGCCATGTGGGTCGCGCCCTGCTCATGGCGGACGAGAATGTGCTTGATCTTTGAGTCGAGTAGCGCGTCGTAAGTCGGCAGGATCGCGCCGCCCGGATAGCCGAAGATGACATCGACGCCCTCGGCAATCAGGCTCTCGATAACGATTTGTGCTCCCGTAAGTTTTTTCATTTACCGATTTTTGGCCGCTTTCCCCGTGATTTGAGCCTTCAAAGGTACACTACGCGCGGATGTCGGCACAACTTGTGCCCGAAAAACGGGAATGCTCGCGGCGATTCGCCGCTCTAGTAATGCTGTGTGGGACCGAAGCGGCCCTCGCCCGGTTCGGCACTCATCACTTCCAATGTCTGATTGTTCCCGGTGAACATGCCGCGCACCGTCAGGGTCTGGCCCGGCTGCATGTTCTCGAACGTGTCCTCTCCGAGACCGGTCACGTTGAAGTTGGGCTTGTACTGGCGGACCAACTGCCAGACGTCGGGCCAATGGACTTTGCCCGTGGGATCGTCAACGTAGGCGTCTTTCAGCACGAACTTGTATGTTTTTCCGGCTACGCCCATCGTGACCGTCTGCTTGTCACCGTAGATCTGCCCCGGCGCGGGCTTGCTGATGACCAGCGTGGTGGTAAGCGGAATCATCATCGGGCGCAACTGCGCATCGGCTCGGGCGGGATTAAATACGAGCGCCGAAATCGCGATCGCGAACAGACCGATTCTGGAAATAGCCTTTTTCATGGGAGTGACCTCAGTCGCTCTTTGCTCAATCATAGAGAGCGCGTCGATGAACGATCAAGCAAGACACTTTCGATCGAGACCTTGAAACCTTGCAATGGCGCGCTGAACTTCGGCGATGAGCAATGTTACAATTGGCGCACGAGGTAGCCGCGGCTCAAATCGCGGACTTCCCATCACCGGAGAACCTGGATGACACTCCAATATGATCTGTTCTGGTCCTTTCGCTCGCCGTATTCCTACCTCGTTACGCCGCGCCTGATTGAATTCGAACGCGAGTACGACGTGAAGGCCAACGTCCGGCCGGTTTATCCGATCGCGGTCCGGATTCCCGGCTTTTTCAAACAGGTGAACCCGATGTGGCCGCCCTATTTGCTTCGCGATTGCTCGCGTATCGCGGAGATGCTGGGCATGCCGTTCGCCTGGCCCAGCCCCGATCCGATCGTCATGAACATCAGCACCGGCGAGGTGGCCAACGAGCAACCGTACATCCACAGGTTGACAAGGTTGGGCGCCGCCGCCGCTCTCGGCAAGGGACTGCCGTTCCTCGCAGCAGTCAGCGCAGTCATTTTCGGCGGCGTCAGAAACTGGCATCTCGGCGGCCATCTCGCCGGGGCGGCGCAGCGCGCAGGGCTGGACCTCACGAGACTCGATTCGGAAATCGAGCGGGATCCGGATCGTTATGAAGCTATGATCGCCGAAAATGAGTCCGCGCAGAAACGCGCCGGGCATTGGGGCGTCCCGCTGATGGTCTTCAACGACGAACCGTTTTTCGGGCAGGACCGCTTCGATCTGCTGCGATGGCGCATGCAGAAAAACGGGCTCACCCGCCGCCGCTGATGGAGGTACTCATGCTACAGTCACCGTTGCGAATCGTGGTCGGAACCTTGCTGGCGGCGATGCTCTGCTCGTTGCCGCGCGCGCAAGCCGACGTCAAACCCGGCGATGTAATCACCAAGGACAATGCATACAAGGTCGCCGACCTGCTCAGCCCCGGCAACTACGTGCTGGTCCGCGAGGGCATGCAGCTCAGGATCGTGCCGACCGACAAGCTCGATTGGCCGCCGCCGTTCAAAACTGCGACCGAGAAGTACTCGCCCCAGGTCCAGCTCGGGGCCGACGGCACCCTCAAGGGTTACGTCTCCGGCCAGCCGTTTCCGCTGGTCGATCCGAACGATCCGCAAGTGGCGACCAAGGTGATGTGGAATTTCAGCTACCGGCCGCTCTACAGCGACGACATCGATATGCGCTATCCAGAGGTTGCCAGCTTCGACAAGAACGCCGCCGGCTCACCGCTGAGCTACTACACGGTGGGGCATTTCGCGTTCTACAACAATGTCGGCCGCATCGAGGTGCCTCCGATACCGGTCGATCCCGACGGCGTGGCCAGCGGCATTCGTTACCGCTTCGGCTTCTATCCGTTCATGGAGCCGTCGTCATTGCGCGGCTACGGGATGGTGCGGCAGCGGCATATCGATCCCACGATCGAGGACAACGTATGGGTGTTCAGTCCCACGACGCGCAAGCTGCGCCGTGAATCTGCGGCGGTGCTCTCAGACGCTATAGGCGCTTTGCCGGGATTCAGCGGCGGCGGAGGCAGCGGCTATGGCGGCGGCATGGGAGGAGCCAGCGGAGGCAGCGCTTACGCGAACACGCTCGATCCGGACTCATACTTCGGCTTCTCGGCGAAAATCGAAGATTTCAACTACCGGTTCCTGGGTGAGAAGCAGATGCTCGCGTCGGTGCACGCCGTGCATTCGCCCGAGCCGCAATGCCCCTTCGACGGCGGCAAAACCATTTGCCCGGAAGACTGGGAGATGCGCCATCTGTACGTGATCGAAGCGGACTCGAAGCCGGGCCGCGATCTGACGATCCCGAAGCGAATCTTCTACATTGATTCAGAAGGATGGTTCATCACGGCGTCGGATCAGTACGATCGCAACGGCAAGCTGTGGAAGACTATCGCGACCTTCAATACCTATCGCGACCGGCCGGTGCCGGACGCGAGAGTCGCCATCTATCCGTACAAGCGGATGTTCCAGCTCGGTCTGGTCGACGAGGATCTCGATACCGGCTACAGCTCGGTCGTCTATATGCCCGGAGCGACCGCGCCCGATCGCGAATGCTGGTATATCGATATGGGAACCGTGGACAACGCTTTTCTGGAGCCGCAGGCGCTGGAGCGAGCCGGCCACTGATAAGGAAAAAACGAGTTACAGCTGCAACACGAACCGGATGTCGCCCAGGCGCAGCTGGCTGCCGGCGCTCACGAACGCCGAGCCATGTATCTGGCGATCGTCCACATAGCTGCCGTTAGTCGAATTCAGATCCATCAGTTCGAATCCACCCTCGCGGCGCATCAGGCGCGCGTGCTGGCGCGACACGCTTGCGTGCGGAATGACGACGTCGTTGTCCTCGCCGCGGCCGATCGATATCTCGTCTTTCATCAGCGAGTATTCCGCCGGCACCGGATCGACGCGATCGACCGCCACCAGCCGCGCGCCCTGCGTATTTCCCGCCCCGCGGGGCGCGGTCATCGGTGATTGCGACGGTCTGGCGGGCGCGCGCTGGACCGCGCGCGCCGCTGGCGGCGGGGCGGACGGCATCCGAAGTGATGGCGCGCCCTGCGCCTCGACAATGGCCTTGAGTTCGTCGGCCGAGACCCCGAACCTCATTCGCGACAGCCCGAACAGCCCGATGATTGCGATCAACGGTACTGCTCCGTTCCACCAGCTGAACGAGAATTGCCGAAGCCCGGTGCCGGTCGAGTTTCCAGCGGCCGTGCCCGCGTCCTCCGGCACGTTAATCGCGGCGCCGCCGAGCCCACGCACCTGGTACGCGGTCTCAACGTCGCCCGCTTCGCCGTTGTAATCGATCTTCAGTTCGACACTGCGATTGGTGCCGTCTTCAATCGGCCGCGGCGTTCGATAGGTCAGCGAATACTCCGTCGCGATCGAATGGCCGATTTCGCGCACCAGCGACGGGAAGCGGCCTTCTTCCGTGATGATATTGTACGAACGGCCGTGCGTCGCATCGATGATTTCCTGGTACGCGGGCTCGATGAACGGCGGCGGGACCACCGCATACAGAGTGAGCCCGTTCTTCTTGAGCATGTCGGCGACTTTGGTCCCGGTCAAATCCGTCACCTGCACGCCGCGAGTATGATGGTCCCAGAAGGCCTGATCGTGCGCCGTGTCGGCCGAGCCGTCGCCGTCATGATGGGCCGGCGCGTCGGTGATGATAATGATGATGCCTTCGGCCTCGGGGCGGAACGGAAACTTCGCCGCATAGGCAAGCGCGTCGAGCTGATCCTCGGGGATGTCGCCGCCGCCGCCGGCGTGCAGGCTGCCCACCCACTCGGTGAACTGCTTGACGTCCGAAGTAAACGAGTTGCGATAGGCGCAGTTGCAGTCCGGGTACGCCGAGACCACGTAATCCTCGAACGTCACCAGCCCGAGCCGGTAGTCGCGGCTGTTGGCCTGCAGGTCCTGCGCAAACGCGATCACGTTCTGCTTGACCGCGTCGATATACGGCTGCATCGATTCCGTCACGTCCATCACGAACACGATATCGACGGGACGGCCCTGACCGACTCCGCGAAAGTCGAGGATCTTGGCTTCCTTGCCGTCTTCAAATACTTTCACGTTGTCGGGACGAAGGTTGCCGACCGGATTGCCGTTCTGATCGGTCAGACCGAAGTCGAGCTGTACGCCGCCGTCGGTGTCGAAGTGCTCGAGGCCCGGATTTCCGGTCGTGATTTTCAAGCTCGCATCCGCCGCGGTCACTCGAACCCCGAAGCAGAGCAGAAAGAAAAGCGCGAACAGACAGCAGCGGGCGTTTCGATTCGACGAGTTCATCGCTGGCTGTGATTCTCCGGATCGGGAAGGCGATCAGTCAAGCTCCCCTGATCCATTTGACGTTCACGCAAGCGATTGTATTCTTGCGTTCGCACACTGGTTAGGTTATCCCAAATGCTGACCCAAATCTTCTTCGATGGATTCCGTGTGAAAGATTTTTTTGTGCATCGCACTGCTGGCAGCCTGATAGCACCTTTCGTCACTCTGATTTGCGTGCTGCTGGCCGGTGTCGGGTCGGCCCGGGCCGCCAACACAGCGCAGGTCGAGGTGGGATTTGTGGGCGTTCCGCCGACGAACTTTCAGAACGTTCTTCTCAATGTTCAGTCGGTTCGCATCAATCGCAATGCGGCCGTGGGCCCCGCCAATGGCGGATGGGAAACCATTCCGGTGCCTCCGGGGATCGGAAACTCTCCACAGAACGCGGACTTGCAGATCGATCTCAATACTTCGCAGAACCTACCCCAGCTCTTCAACACCGCCGATGTGCGGCCCGACACCTACGAAATTGCCGAGGTCCAGCTCGATCCGAACAATCCCGGCACATTGATCCCCGACTGTCCGCTGGCGCCGCCGCTTAGCGCCACCGCCGACGGATGCATCAATTACCCGATCCAGTTGGCTGCCGGCACCAACGTCATCAGCGTGTCGAACACCGGTCCCGGCGGGCTGATCGCGCCGGAAAAGGGGAAACTGGTGGAGTTGTTCCTTCAAGTGTCGATGATGATCAATAAGGCGCCTACGACAGCCGGCGGTGCGTACACCGTAACGATCAAGTTGGCGTCGCCGCCCACGAATCCGGTCCAGCTGGGTACGGTGACAGGATCCGTGTCGGGCTCGCCGACTGCGCCGACGACAAGGGTCCAACCGTTGACGGTGACAGCCGAAGCGATCGGAACCAATACCCCTATCGCCACCGCTCCGGTCCAAAACGGGAAGTTTAATCTGGCGCTTCCGGCGGCCGGCGGCCCCACGGGGGCATATGGATTTGGAACACTCTATGACCTCGCGCTGGTGGGCGGAGCAGATACCTACCAGGCAGCGCGGTTGCCGCCGCTATACCCTGGGCAATCGCTCTCACAAAACTTCACCCCCAAAGTGGGCCAGACACTTGGCTATATCACGGGTACGATCAGCGATAATTGCGTCGCCACAAAACCGGTTGTCGGTGCGACCCTGCAGTTGCTGATTCCACCCGATGACATCACTCCCACGCCACCGGCAACACCGGCAACCTTCTGTATTGACTCCCCCGAGCAATGCATCGCTGTCGCGACGGCGAATACCGATGATGCAGGCAACTTTCCGCTGCCGGGTACGCTCGCGATCCCCGCTGCGTTCGACAACGTTCCGGTGCTACCGAAAAAAGCGGCCTATGCGATGGAGATCACCGCGCCGGGTTACGATCCTTTATTCGTCCAGGCAATTCCGAGCTCGGGCAAAACCGGCGGCACTTGCACCACTAGCGCCACCGGCGCCACTTTCGACGCGTGCGACCTCGCGCTGAACACGGGATACATCAGCGGCACTATCCCGATAACACCGCCAAATCCGGGGCAGACTACTCTGGTCCAGGTATTCGCCGAGGACCATGGAACCAACAATATTGAAAGCGCGCTCCCGATGCCGCTTGCCGTCACGAACTCGCACGTCGGCTCCTGCCCAGGACCTCCACCGCATAGCTGCGTTTCTTTTACGCTGAATGTTCCGACCTCGGATGTCGTTCCCTCAGGCTTTGATCTGTTCGCTACGACGATCGATCTCTATCAGGGCGTCACCGATCCGTTTCAGGGCCACACCATCGCGGTGCTGGCAGACGTTCCGGCGTCGGCGAAGCCCTCCGCTCCGGGAGTGTGCAGTCCTCCGACGACGGCGACTTTCCCCATCGACCAAACGATCGACTGCGTCGGTCACGGCAGCGTGACGGGCGGTCCAAGTGGCGTCGCCAACGCGAACCTCGGCACCTCGGTCGTCCTGTCGAAAGATAACGTGCTGATAACAAATGCTCCCGTGCAGAATGTGACGACTGAGAACCCGAACAACAGTTACGCCTTCTGCGCTCCTGCCGACACTTATAATCTACAAAGGCTCCAACTGCCGGTACCCACTTTTTCGGTGGTGCCGAGTTCGGCGCCTACACCTGTGCTTGACACCAATACGGTGACCGTCACGATTCCACCGCCTCCGCCAGCCGGTGGCCCGAGCTCGGCTCCGACGCCGGGGATCAAGTGCCCGACCACCTGCGAGTATCCCGACGGCACATGCCCCGGCATCTGCAACGACGTAATCAAGCCGATACCAGAGTGATGGCAAGCCGGGCGATGCGGTGTCTCGTGCGAATTTTGTCGATGAGCGCGCTCGGCGCAGCGCTCGCGTTTTCAGTCGCGGCCTGCAACAACCAGACTGGATTTTCCGGGAGCGTCGGTAATACACCCAACGGCCCGGCGTTGGCATCGTATGAAATTCTCGGCACGGTCGGGACGCCATTTACCGCGACCGTATCGGACGCGCGATCGTCATGGACGCTTCAGGGCAACGTCCCGCTTAGCATCGTAATCTGCAACAACGTCCTGCCGGCTCGAATCATCGCAACTAAAACCACCAGCAACAGCAACCTGCTGAGTCTCGAAGCAATCATCGGCACCAGAGTGGCCGATCTTCAGTCCACCAGCGCATCTTTTGGCACCGTGTCGGTGCAGGTCGGGGGTACCCTCAACTCGATCGCATCGCCGGCGTCTCCGGACCTGCGCATTTTCGTCGCCGGTCCCGCCGATCAGCGTTACAACGCGCTGGTCGAGGATATCACCACCGGATGGGTGATCAGCTCACGCGCGCCGAACTTGATCCTGTTCGACAGCCCCGACGGAAAGGTGGACGCCACCCTTTTCGGAGCTCCAGCCTTCCCTACTTTCACCGTCAACATGACGCTCGACGGCGCCGTGGTGGCGGCCGTCGTTCATGGCCCCAACGCGACGATTCGCGAGCCATGACTCGCGCGCCCTGTTGAGTCAGCGCCGCGCTAGTTGCGCAATTCGCTCGCATGCCTGCCGCTGCGTCGAATCCGCGCTCGATCGTCCCGGTTCGTTTGACAGCCTCCCGCATTCGTCATAGTTAGCCTCTGTAAGAAGTGAGCGAGCCATTCGAAAACGCGCCTAGACCTTCCCGCCTCTGAAATCATTCTATGAATTCGCAGCTCGTACGCCGGGTCTTGTTGGCAGTGGCGATCATTGCGGTCGCCGCCGCCGCGATTCCCGGTTTTCACTACTATCGCTACATCGAAAGCCACGTCAGCACCGACGACGCCTACGTCGACGGCACTGTCGCGCTGGTTTCCTCGCGTGTTGCCGGCACCGTCACCAACGTTTATGTCGAGGACAACTGGACGGTTAAGGAAGGCCAACTGTTGTTGACGCTGGACCCGCGCGACTTCGACGTCCGTGTCGAGCAGGCCCAGGCTCAGCTCGAGCGCGCCAGGCAATCCGTCGATGAGCTCTACGCGCTGGTGGATGCGGCGCGGTCGGGTGTGGCGCTCACCGTGTCGCAGCTCAAGCAGGCGCAAATCGATTTCGACCGCGCCAAGGCGCTGAAGGAACAAGGCGTCGTCTCCATCGAGCAATACGATCAGGCCAACACCGGACTGCGCGTCGCGATGGCCGATGAAGCGCTGGCGGAGCATCAATTGACGCAGGCCGAGGCCGCCCTCGGATCGCGCAACGACGGCCGTTCGCGCTACGCACTCCCGGTCGTGAAGCAGGCCGAAGCCGCTCTGGAAGCCGCCAAGCTCGATCTCGACTACACCAAACTGACCGCGCCGTTCGCGGGCATCGTGACTCACAAAACCGCCCACGTTGGCAATCGCGTCCAGGTCGGAGAGCCTCTGCTGGCGATCGTCCCGCTTGGCAAGCTCTACCTCACGGCCAACTTCAAGGAGACCCAGCTCACCGACGTGCGCGTCGGTCAAAAGGCGGAGATCGTCGCCGACATCTATCCCAACTACACCTACCGGGGACACGTCGATTCGATCAGCATGGGCACCGGCGCGGCCTTCTCGCTGCTGCCGCCCGAAAATGCGACCGGCAACTGGGTCAAAGTCGTGCAGCGCGTGCCGGTCAAGATTGTTATCGACGGACCGGAGCCCCGAGACAAACCGCTCCGGCTGGGACTGTCGGTCGAAGTTGCGATCGATCTCGGCGATCGCAGTGGACCCTTGCTCTCGTCGATCGTGCAGCAGCGTTTCCAGCAAGACGGCCAGACTCTCCCCAACGAGACACTCAAGATGGCGCCGATGCCCCAGACGCCGGCCGAACCGCCGCCGCCCACCGAGACCCACCAACAGCAACATTTCATGCCTCGCCCGATTCCCTGATCGCTCGCCCCTTCTAACCGGGACGAAGTCCCGCATCCCGCATCTTTGTCTTAATATTGGGTTCAGGGGTCACCCCTGCCGCACCTGACACGCGTGTCAGTTCGGTTGCGACTTTTCTCCGCGTGTATTACGCTGCGGTTCCGGCGGATTCTCCGTCCGCGCTGTATCCGATGCTCGACTGTGACGACATTCAGCAACGCCTGTCCGCGTACCTTGGCGCACCGGTCTCGCGTCTGAGCGTCCTTGCCAGCGGATGGGAAACCACGGTCTTCGAGTTCACGCTCGATGCGGCGTCGAAGGCGTTCACGGCCATCCGGGCCGGCCAATCGATGGTTTTGCGGTTCTATCAAGGCTCCGAGGCCGACGCCAAAGGCGCCCGCGAATACACCACCATCGATCGCCTGTTCGCCGCCGGCTATTGCGTCCCGCGCCCCTACGCCTTCGAGGCCGACCATCGCGCCCTAGGCGCGCCGTTCCTCATCATGCAGCGGCTGGCGGGCGGTACGCTGTTCACGATCCGCAGCTTTCCGAGTTCGTTAAAGACTTTCTCGATGGCATTTTTTTCTTTCGTCCGCGCGCAGTCGAGGCTCCACAAGCTCGACCCGGCGAGCGCGCCCCTGCGCGAGATTCCGCACGCATATGCGCCAATCGCAGGCGCCGGCGCTGACGCCGACTGCCCGCTGCTGGATCGCGTGCTTGCGATCATCGCCAATCGCGTCGAGACCGGCCCGCTGCCCGGTCTGCGCGAGGCGCTCAATCTGGTTGCCGAACGCGCGGCCCGGTTTCGCCACAGCCCCAATTCGCTCCTGCACATGGATTATCATCCGCTCAACGTGATGGTGGATGGGGTGCGCGTGACCGGCGTCATCGACTGGGTGAACGCCGATGTCGGCGATCGCCATCTCGACGCTGCGATGACGGCCGTGATTCTGTCCTCGTCCGCGCTGGAGAACCCGCGATGGATGCGCGACAACGTGGTCGGCAACGGGCTTCGCGCGAGCTTCGCGGCTTTGTACATACCGCTCTATCATGCGATGGCGCCGATCGACTTCGAGCGCTTCCGTTACTGCCAGGCGGTCGCGGCGCTGCTGCGGCTCTCGATGCTCGGGATGATGCGCGCGCGCGGTCCTGAGGTTGTCGGCTTCCGCCGCGAGGCTATCCACGAAGTCACGCCCGCGGTCGTGAGACTGCTCAGCCGCTACGCCACCCGCAAGAGCGGCACCGCGGTCGGGATCGATACCACGGCTCCACAGCCCGCCTGAATCGCGCTCCTCCGCTGATCGCTTCCAGCCGAAAAAATCTGTGAGACCTTGGAAATGCGAAAGTGTTATGCAACTGCGTTGGTGTTGATTACCCGGACCTGATGCAATAGGCGGCTACTGGCGCTCTCCGCGATTCTTCCCCCTGACCCTTCTAACAGGGACGAAGTCCCGCATTCTTATCTTAGCATCGGGTGCAGGGCTCACCCCTGCCCGTTGGCACGGCTGGCCAGTATTAAGACCCGTTGGCACGGGAGGCCAGTATTAAGAAACCGTGCGCCCGCGGGCTCTTCCATCGCATAGTCGCGAAAAGATGCGCTGCGCAGATTTTCGCGTCTTCTCACTGCGGGTGCAGGGGCCGCAGCCCCTGCCGCCCACCGCGCAGGTGATTCTTCCTTCATGCGCCCGCCAACGCCGGGCGGCCTTAACATTGGGTGCAGGGGTCACCCCTGCCCGCGCGCGACAACGGAGCGCGGCCTTAATACTGGGTGCAGGGGTCACCCCTGCCTCACCCCTGCCGAATCAATTCGCGCAGCACGAACGGCAGGATTCCGCCGTGCCGGATATACTCGACCTCCTCGGGCGTATCGACGCGCAGCGTCGCCTCGAACTCGATCGTCTTGCCGCCGGATTCCGCGCGCACCTTCATCGCCTGGCGCGGCTTGATTCCCGCCTTCAATCCCGTGATCGAGAATACTTCCTGCCCCGTGAGTCCGAGCTTCTCGCGGCTGTCGCCACCCTTGAACTCCAGCGCCAGCACGCCCATCCCAATCAGATTGCTGCGATGGATTCGCTCGAAGCTCTGCGCGATTACCGCGCGCACGCCGAGCAGTTGCACACCCTTGGCGGCCCAATCGCGCGACGAGCCGGTGCCATATTCCTTGCCCGCGATCACTATCAGCGGAGTCCCTGCTTTGCGGTAACGCTCCGACGCCTCGAAGATCGTCATCCGCTCGCCGTCCGGGACATGCGTGGTGAAGCCGCCTTCCACCCCCGGCACCATCAGGTTCTTGAGCCGGATATTCGCCAACGTCCCGCGCATCATCACCTCGTGATTTCCGCGCCGCGCTCCGTATGAGTTGAAATCCTTGGGCTGCACGCCATGCGCGATCAGATACTTGCCCGCCGGACTGTCGGCCGCGATCGACCCGGCCGGCGATATGTGATCCGTCGTCACGCTGTCGCCGAGCACCGCCAGCGCCCGCGCTCCGCTGATATCGGAGAACTCGCCCACCTTGGCCGTCACGCCGTCGAAAAACGGGGGCGCCTTCACGTAGGACGAATCCTTCTCCCAGCGGAACAGGTTGCCTTTCGGCACGGCCAGGCCCTTCCATCGTTCGTCGCCGTCAAACACCTGGCCGTACTCGCTCCTGAACATCGCGGCGTCAACTGAACCCGCCACCGCCGCCGCCACTTCCTCGTGCGACGGCCAGATGTCGCGCAGATACACCGGACGTCCGTCGGAACCCGTGCCGAGCGCCTCGTGCTCGACGTCGATATCCATCGTGCCCGCAATCGCGTATGCGACCACCAGCGGCGGCGACGCCAGGTAGTTGAACCGCACCGCGGGATTGATGCGCCCCTCGAAATTGCGATTGCCGCTCAGTATTGCACATGCCACCAGGTTGCCCTGCTTCACCGCCCCCGCGATCGCCTCCGCAATCGGCCCGCTGTTGCCGATACACGTCGTGCATCCGTAACCGACCAGGTTAAAGCGCAGCTTGTCGAGCGACTCGGTCAGCCCCGCGCGCTTGAGGTACTGCGTCACGACCTTGGAACCGGGCGCCAGGCTGGTCTTCACCCACGGCTTGACCATCAACCCGCGCGCAACCGCCTTTTGCGCGAGAATTCCCGCCGCGAGCATCACCGACGGATTCGACGTGTTCGTGCAGCTCGTGATCGCGGCGATCACGATCGAGCCATGCGTCAACGCGAAGCGCCCGCCCTCGGAATGCACTTCGACCTTGTTGGCGATATGGCCGAGCTTCGATTCGACCGCTGCCCCTTCGGCCGCCGCCGCGCCGTCGCCGCCTTCGGCAACCCACTTCGCCAGCTCTTTGCGATCGACGCTCGGATGCTGCTCGAATTCCTTGGCAAGCTCGCTCCGGAAACCGCTCTTCGCCGCCGTCAGCGCAACTCGATCCTGCGGACGGCGCGGCCCGGCCATGCTCGGCACCACGGTCCCGAGATCGAGTTCGAGGGTGTCGGAAAATTTCGGCTCGGGCGCCTCGGCGGAATTAAACAGGCCTTGCGCCTTGCAGTAGGCCTCGATCAGTTTGACCTGGCTTTCGCTCCGTCCCGTCAGCCGCAAATAAGTGAGCGTCTGATCGTCGACCGGGAAAAATCCCATCGTCGCGCCATACTCGGGCGACATGTTGCCCAGCGTCGCGCGATCCGCGACCGGCAGCGACTTGAGTCCCGGCCCGAAGTATTCAACGAACTTGCCGACCACGCCCTTCTTGCGCAGCATCTGCGTGACCGTCAGCACCAGGTCGGTAGCGGTCGCCCCCGGACGCAGGCTGCCCGCCAGCCGAAACCCGATCACTTCGGGAATCAGCATCGGTACCGAGCGCCCGAGCATCGCGGCTTCGGCCTCGATTCCGCCCACACCCCATCCCACCACGCCGAGCCCGTTGATCATCGTGGTATGCGAATCCGTGCCGATCACCGTGTCCGGATACGCTTCGCCGTTCTTCGACGAAAAAACCACCGGCGCGAGATATTCCAGATTCACCTGGTGAACGATTCCAGTGTCGGGCGGAACGACGCGGAAGTTGTCGAATGCGCCCTGCCCCCAGCGCAGAAAAAGATAGCGCTCGCGGTTGCGCTCGAATTCCAGCCGCGCGTTGGCCGCGAACGAATCGGCGCTGCCGAAAGAATCGACCTGCACCGAGTGATCGATCACCAGGTCAACCGGCTGCAGCGGACTGATCTTCGCGGGATCGCCGCCGAGCTTTTTGATCGCATCGCGCATCGCCGCCAGATCCGCCACCACCGGCACGCCCGTGAAATCCTGCAGCAGCACGCGCGCCGGCATGAACGAGATTTCGCGCTCTCCGCCCTTGCCGTTCCATTTGGCCAGCGCCTCGATCTGCCCGGTCGTCACGATCACGCCGTCTTCGCGCCGCAGCACGTTCTCGAGCATCACCTTGATCGAATACGGCATCCGCGCGAGCGAGAAACCGCGCTTCTCGAGCGCTTCGAGCCTGAAGATCGTGTAGCTGTTGCCTTCCACCGAAAGCGTCGAACGAGCACCGAAACTGTTAGTCGCCATTGATCGAGCCCTGCCCTCCTGGTGCGATGGTCAAAATGGAAGAATCGGACGCGAGTTCCAAATCCGGCGCTCAGCCCAATCCGATTCGATTTGCTATCCGTTCAGAATACCGCGCGAGCGCGCCCAATCAACTGGCCAACTGGCGGGAGACGATGGCGTTCTAGCCGGGGCCGGCGCTGCGGCGCGATGCGCGCGCGGGCGCCGGGCCGTGCAACCCGTCGAAGACCAGCGAGCGTCCGTCGGAATGGAATCGCATCGCGGCCAGAATGCCGACCCGCGGCGATTCGAGCGCCGCCACGCCGTCGATTGAATCGATCGTGATACGCTGCTTCAGCGCCAGAAGAGCCGCCACCGCCGCGCTGAAACTCTCGTCATCGGCGCCGCGCTCGCCCGCCGTGATCATCGCGCGTCCCTGCAATCCCGCAATCACGCGGCCGGCGCGAATGACCACGACGTTGGCCGCCTCGCGCGCGATACCGTATCCGGCAATCACGGCGCCGTACGGATTGGCGGGATCGATCGCGCTCAACGCAACCGGTTTCTCTCGCGCCGGAATGAGGCTCCGCGCCGCGCGCAGCATCTCGACCGCCTCTGGCAGGGCATATTGTTCCCCCGAAATCGATCTCACGAACCACCCCCGCCGAATCGCGCCGCTATATTCCAGCCGCCGCAGCGCAAACGCGATCTCGCTCCACGAGATATGCGTCGATTCGAGGCCGAGCATCTCCCGGGCGAGAATTCCATGACGCTCGAGCAATTTGAGCGCGAGATCCCGCGCGTCATCCGGGCCGCCAGCGCGATGCTCGCCCGCGCGTATCAGCGACCATCGGCCCGCCAGACTCGACTTCAGCCGCGCGCGAACCGCCGCGTCGTGACGAGTCGTCGGGCGGTGTGCGACCGACTCGAGCGCGCGCTCGGCGCCGCGATCGTCGGCAAACATCCGGATCGGCGCAAAGTTGTCGTTGCTCACGCGCCCCAACGCCGCCATCCGCCATAACGCGGACAATGCGTCGCGCTCCGAAACATTCGCTCGCTCCGAAACCTCGTCCAGGTACTGCGCACCCGCGGCTCCCAGAGCCTCCAGCACCGCCTGCTCCTTCGCGTCCGCCGGCGCGGATTCTTCGCGCGGTACAAACAGAGTGGCCTTGCGCGCAATGAATGTGACCCGCGACGGTGTGCTCGCGGGACGCGCGCCTTCGATACCTTCTTCGGCAACGGCGACCCACTTCATCTGGCCGCTCATGCAGACCAGGTCGAGCATCTCGGGCCGATAGCCTGCGATGCGCGCCGGGATAATCGCGTGCTCCCAAATCTCGGGCGTCGCCGCGATTCCTGACAGCTGTTCGAGCACCGCAGCTACGCCGCTCTGATCGGCCGGCAGCTCAGCGCCGCCGACGCGCATCCATCGCAGCCGAAACGCCGCGTACTCGTGATCCGCGCACGGCTCGATTTCAGCGCGCACCCGCGCCAGCGTCATCCGATGAATCCGTTCCAGGTTGTAGCGGTCGCACCATTGAATCGCATCGGCGCGCGTGAAATGACCGCGAAAAATCCCGCCATCCCCTTCCAGCGCCGCGAGAATCCGCTCGATGTCCGATTCTTTGATATGCAGTAGCGCCGCGATTTCACCGGCAGTCGCCGGTCCGCAAGTCTTCAGCGCGCGGCGCACGAGTTCGGCGCGCGCACCGTCGCCATCGCGGCCCTCGTCGCTCGACTGGAAACCGCCGTCAATCGATGCGGTGGGATACGCGGCGGCAAAGACGCCCTTGTCTTCGCTCGCGATTATTCGCTCTGCCGATTCGCCGCTTAAGTTGACACGCGCGATTCGCCGCTCCGCGTCCAACTCCGCCAGCATCGCGCGTCCGCCCTCGCCGGCGCGTTCTTCGGCCTCGGCCTGCGTGAGCGAACCGTGCGCCCGAATCAATTCGTACAATTCGTCGCGCGAGCGCGGCCTGCGTCCGGCCGCGCGGCCCGTCACTTCGGCTACGACGCTGTCGACCGCTTCCGCCGAGAGCAGATCGGAAAGGTCTTCTTTGCGGAACACGTCCTCGGCCATGCCGCGATTCATCGTCACGGTCCGCGAACGGCGATTGGCGCGTTCGCCGTCGTCGAGAAATGAATAGTCCGACGCGAGCAGGATGCGATGGGCAAACACCGACGGCGCGATCGCATCGACCGCGACGGTGCGAATCGCGCCGCTCTCGATGCCTTCGAGCATCCGCACCGTGCGCGGCAGGTCGGTGGACTCCTCCAGGCATTCGCGAATCGTTTCCTCGATCACAAAATGGTCCGGGAGTTCGATCGTGGCCGGCCGGTTCTCGAAGCAGGCTTGCTGGCCGGGAAAAATCGCGGACAGAAGTTCCTGCGAGCGAAGGCGTTGAATCCAGGCGGGAACCTTCTTGCCGCGCGATGAGCGCATCACCGCGAGTGCGCGCGTCGCGACGTGGCGGAAGCGCACTTCGAACATCGGCGCACCCAGGATCGCCTGGATAAGTACGTCGCGCGCGTTGCGCGCCTTCAGCATGCTGAACAGAGTGTCGAGCGGGAAACTATGCCGCGAATTCAGCGCGAGCAGCACGCCGTCGTCGATCGCCGACGCCTGGATTTCGAAATCGAACGACTGGCACAGGCGCTTTCGAATCGCCAGACCGAGTCCGCGATTGAGGCGGATTCCGAATGGCGTGTGAATGACGATTTGCGTGCCGCCCAGGCCGTCGAAGAAGCGCTCGATGACGACGGTCTTTTCGTCCGGGATCGCGCCGAGCGCCTCGACGCCGCGGCGGACGTAGTCCACGGCTTGCGTGGCGGCGCGATCCGACATCGCGCATTCGCTCATCAGCCAGTCAGCGGCCGATTCGTTGCGTTCGAGACGGCTCCAAATCTCGCGGCGAAGATCGCAAATCTCCGCCGACAGCGCCTGCGAGCGGCCGCCTGCCTCGGTCTGCCAGAAAGGCAGCGTCGGAGCCATCCCGGGCGCCGGCTCGACCATCAGGCGTCCGCGCGAGATGCGCTGAATCTGCCAGGGCATCGAGCCGAGCGAGAACACGTCGCCGCGCGACGACTCCTGCGCGAAGTCCTCCTCGACATCGCCGACCTTTCGGCCCTCGGACTCGATCACGACGTCGTAGTTGCCGGCTTCGGGGATCGTTCCGCCCGAGGTGATGGCCGACAGGCGGGCGGATCGCCGCGGGCGGACGCGGGCGTTGACGCGGTCGAAGAAAATCTTTGGCGACGCGCCCATGATTCGCTCGGGCAACTCGGCCGAGAGCTGTTCGAGCAGATGGCGCAGCTTGCCGGCGTCGAGATCGCCGAAGTTGTAGGCGCTGCGCAGCACGCGCAGCAGCTCGGCTTCGGAGATTTCCTCTTCCTCGGCCGCGATTGCGACGATTTGCTGCGCCGCGATATCGGCGCATCCCATCGGAATTTCCACTTCGTCCAGATGCCCGCGGCGAATCGCGCGCACCGCCGCGCCGCATTCGAGCAAATCGTCGGTGGTCAGCGCGAAGAAGCGTCCCTTGGGAGTCGCGCCGAGGCTGTGCCCCGAGCGCCCGACGCGTTGAATCGCGGCCGCGATGGACTTGGGCGAATCGACCTGGCACACGAGCTCGACGGCGCCGACGTCGATGCCGAGTTCGAGCGACGCGGTCGCGACGATCGCCTTCAACTCGCCGCGCTTGAGCCGTTGCTCGGCGAGCAGGCGCTCGGCGCGCGCGAGGCTGCCATGATGCGCCATCACGGCGTCAGCGCCGAGCCGCTTCTGCAGATTGAGTGCGACCCGCTCGGCAAAGCGGCGGCTGAGCGTGAAAACCAGCGTCGTGCGATGCTCGCCGATCAGGCGCGCGACTTCGTCGTACATCGCTTCCCAATGCGGATGAGTGGCCAGCGGTCCAAGCTCGGGGCCGGGCGCGATGACCTGGAGATCCATCGTGCGGACGCGATCGTCGGCGCGAACTATTTTTATCGGACGCGGTGAGCGCGAATTGCCGCGCGCCACGTCGTAGCCGGCCAGGAACGCGGCCAGCTTTTCGATCGGATTCAACGTCGCCGACAGGCCGATTCGATTGGGCCGCGGCCGCCCGCGACTCGTCACGAAGCGTTCCAGGCGTTCGAGAGTCAGCGCGAGATGCGCACCGCGCTTGTTGCCGGCCAGCGCGTGGAGTTCATCGACGATCACGTGGCGGACGGCGGCGAGTTTTTCGCGGAACTTCGGCGAGGTCAGCAGGATGAACAGCGACTCGGGCGTCGTGACCAGAATGTGCGGCGGCCGCCGGAGCATCGCAGTGCGCTCACTCGCGGAGGTGTCGCCAGTGCGAAGACCGGCGCGAATGCGCGAAAGATCGAGGCCCGATTCGGCGCCGACGTCGCGCACGCCGTCGAGCGGCTCCTCGAGATTGAGCCGAATGTCGTTGGCCAGCGCCTTGAGCGGCGAAACGTACAGGACCGAGACTTCATCGCAAAGCCGATCGCGCGCCGCGTCGAGGACGAGGCCGTTGATTGCCCACATGAAGGCGGCCAGAGTCTTGCCGCTGCCGGTCGGCGCGCATAGCAGGACGTCGAAGCCGGGCGCGTCGTTGGCGGCGCCGATGACGGGCCATCCCAGCTCTTGCGCGCGCGAGGGCGCGCTGAAGCGGCGCTCGAACCAGGTGCGAACGGCAGGATGGAAGTCGTCGAGCGCGCAGTGCATTAGGGGAAATATATCACCGGCATGCGATCCGGAAGAAATTAATTAGCGCTCGGAGGGGCGCAGCAGATCGGGGAGGCGAGCGGTGAATTCGCTGCGCGAGAGCGTCAGCTCGTAGCCTGCTTCGCGGGCGGCCTTCAGGGGTTTCAAATCTACGTGCGAGGCGAATCCGATCACGCGCGCGCCGGGAGCAGCCGCGCGGATTTGTTTCAGGGTCTCGAGCGCGGGAAAGGCGTCGTCTGAGAGATCGGTGAAGACGACGGAGGGTTTCAATTCGGCGCACCGCGAGGCAACGGCGTCGAGCGTCGAGGCGTAGCCAACTTCGGCGCCGACGGCGGCGGCGACAGCTTCGATCTTCGAGCGGAAGAACAAGTCGCGGACGAGGCCGAGTGCTGTTTGACGGCTCATGATCGGGCGCTCAGTGAATCCCGCGATCCAATACTTCATCCATCACATTAACTCCTGAAAAAGCGCCGTTTCGTTGTCCGCGTGCGCAATTGCAACTGGATTTATCAGAGCGGCGCCCCTCTTCGCCACCGGGAGAGCGGCTTGCAAAGACGGCCGGCCTGGAGTAAGTGTCATATTGACGCAAAGTAATGACGGCCACGCTGAAGAGGACTCACGGTGAACCAATCTGTTGAAACTGCGGTTAGCGGGATCGCGCTCCACGACAAGCTCGGCGTGCTCGGCAACGAGACCTACACGGCTGACACGTGCGAGCGCTACGCGGACATGATCGCGGAGATCAAGCGGCTGAAAAAGGCGCGCCGCGCGGTGGTGCTCGCGCACAACTATCAGCGGCCGGAGATTTTCGAGGTCGCCGATTTTATCGGCGACTCGCTGGAGCTGGCGCGCAACGCGCGCGACGTGCGCAACGCCGACGTGATCGTCTTTTGCGGCGTTCACTTCATGGCGGAGACGGCCAAGGTCTTCAACCCCGATCGCAAGGTGCTGCTGCCGGATCTGAAGGCGGGATGCTCGCTGGCGGACAGCGTGACGGCCGAGCGGCTGGCGGATCGCAAGGAAGAACTGCTGAAGATCTATCCCGACCTGAAGGTGGTGTCGTACGTCAATTGCACGGCCGACGTCAAAGCGTTGTCCGACGCGTGCTGCACGTCATCCAACGCCGCGAAGATCGTAGAGCGGATCGACTCGGACAATATCCTGTTCGTGCCCGATCAGAATCTCGCCAACTACGTGCAGGGGCAGACGCGCAAGCGGGTAATTTCGTGGGACGGTAACTGCTACGTTCATCACCAGATAACTCCCGACGAGATAAACAAGGTCAAGCGCGCGATTCCCGGGATCAAGGTGATTGCGCATCCCGAGTGCCGGCGCGACGTGCTCGCGCTCGCCGACGCGGTGTTGTCCACCAGCGCGATGATCGGTTACGCGCGAAGCAGCGACGCCGACAAGTTCCTGGTGGTGACGGAATGCGGGCTCTCGGACCGCCTCCTGATGGAAATTCCCGACAAGCGCTTCTACAAGGTGTGCAAGCTATGCCGGTTCATGAAGATGATCACGCTCGAGGGCACGCTCGATTCACTGCGCCATCTGCGCTACGAAATCGAACTTTCCGACGACGTGCGCGCGGGCGCGAAGCGGGCCCTGGAGCGCATGCTCGAGCTGAGCGTCTGAGCGCGAACGCACAAGGCGTCGCGGCCGGCGCGGCGCGTGGCCAACGGCTGGCGCGGCCGATGGTCGCGGTGGACACCGTGTTGTTCGCGATCAACGGCGGGCGCCTGCAGACCTACCTGGTCGAGCTGCGCCGCGGACCGGGTCGCGGGCGGTGGGCGTTTCCGGGCGGCCTGGTGCGAGTGGGGGAACTGCTCGACGAGGCGGCGCGGCGCGAGCTTTACGATTCGACGGGACTTCGCGGCGCTTATCTCGAGCAGCTGTTCACGTTTGGAGATCCGTCGCGCGACCCGCGTGCGCACGTGGTGTCGGTCGCGTACATGGCGTTGATTCCCGACCCGCAGGGCATCGGCGCGCCATGCGACAAATACGCGACCGGCAGATGGTACGAAGTCGCGCGTCTGCCGCAGCTTGCGTACGATCACTCGCTGATGGCGGCGTATGCGGTCAAGCGGCTGAAGTCGAAACTCGAGTACACGAATATCGCGTATGCGTTGCTGCCCCGGGAATTCGCGTTCGCCGAGTTCGAGGAACTATACTCGCTAATCCTCGGCCGTCCGCTCGATCGGCGAAACTTCCGCCGGCGGATTCTCGCGATGGGCCTGCTCAAACGCCTGCCGCATACGCGGCGCGGACCGCATCGGCCGGCCGCTCTATACAGTTTTGCGAATCAAAGCCTAAGATTCATCGAGATGCTATAATTTCCGGCTGCGGAGAGACTCATGTTCGAGGGCGTCAAAGGAATTGTCGCACTGACGGCCGCCGCGGTGGTGGTGGTGGCATTCTCTTACGCCGGCTATGTGTCCACTCAGGCGCAGCCGCCGGCGGGCCAGGTGGCCGTGGCCTCCGATGGTGCGGCGCGGCTGCGGGTAACGCTCGACCCGAACAATTTCCAGGGCGATGTGCGCGAGGCATATGAGATCGCCGAGCGCAATCCCACGCTGCTGGCGCAATTGCATTGCTACTGCGGATGCGACAAAACGAACGGGCACAAGAACCTGCTCGATTGCTACCGTGATACGCACGGCAGCAGGTGTGCGATCTGCGTCGGCGAGGCTCACGATGCTCAGTCGATGGCAACCCGGGGCATCCCGGTCGAACAAATCCGCGACGCATTGCGCGCGCGTTACGCCCACGGGAGCTGAGCTTGGCCGGGCTGATCTCCGCGTACATCGAACACTTCACCTATCTTGGATTGTTCGTTGTTCTGATGTTGTGCGGACTTGGGCTGCCGATGCCGGAAGACGTGGCGCTGCTCGCGGGCGGCTATTTGGCGCATCGCGGGATCACGCGCTACCCGATCACGCTGGCGGTCTCGCTGCTGGGCGTGGTCGCGGGCGACAACTCGCTGTTCTTTATGGGCCGGCGCTTCGGCTCGGGCCTGGTGCGCTACTTGGCGCTGGCGTGGCCGGGTCGGCAGCATCAGATCGAGCGCATCGAGCTTTTCATGCAGCGTCATGGGGCTCGCGCGGTGTTTTACGCGCGATTCCTGGCCGGTCTGCGCGCCTTGGTCTATTTGTCCGCCGGTTCTTTTGGCGTGCGCCCGGCGGTGTTTCTGCTCTACGATCTGCTCGGAGCGCTGATATCGGTGCCGATCGTCGTAACGCTGGGCTACATTTTTGGCAAGCAAATCGAGATGATAGTCAGATACATCGGCGGCTTCGAGCGGCTGATCGTGATCGTGGCGATCCTCAGCGCCGCGGTGTACGCGACCCGGTTGCTGGTTCTGCGCAAGGTCAACGAGCCCGTGACCAGGAACGGATAGGTCGAATTATTGGGAAATTATATACTTGACTCCCTCGGCTAAAGACCCAAGCCGCCAAAGCGCGGAAAACCCAAGAAGCAAATCGCACGGCGCAAGCAGCTTGGCTAACGGGCGCGAGGCACAATAATGACAAGGCGAAGCGCGCTGATAGATACGCGCGTAATCTACTGCGGGGACTGCCTCGACCAGCTTGCGGGGCTTCCGAATCACTGCGTTGACCTGATCTACATCGACCCGCCGTTCAACTCGAATCGAAACTACGAGGTGTTTTGGGGCGAGACGAAAGAGAAGCGCTCTTTCGAGGACCGCCACGCTTCAACCCAAGCCTATATCGAGTTCATGCGCCCGCGATGCGTCCAGCTTGCCCGCGTTCTCAAGGAAACGGGCAGCTTTTACTATCACTGCGATTGGCACGCCAGCCATTACGTGAAGGTGATGCTCGACCAGATTTTCGGCGAGAACAATTTTCAGAATGAGATCGTCTGGAAGCGTAGCACGGCGCACACTGACGCCCGGCAAGGCAGTAAGCACTTCGGGCGAATACACGACGTGCTTTTGTTCTATACGGGAGGTTCGCAGGATTATCCGTGGAATCAGCTCTACCAGCCGTTAGGAGAGGAATATATCCGCTCCCATTATTCGCAGGTCGATGAGGAGGGCCGACGCTTTCAATGGGACAATCTATCCGGTCCCGGTGCAGCCGCTAAGGGCAATCCGTACTATGAGGTTTTGGGTGTAAAAGGCTACTGGCGCTATAGCAAAGAACGGATGGACAAGCTGATCGCGGAAGGTCGGGTTGCGATACCGTCCAAAGGGGCAACGCCGCGTTACAAGCGGTATCTGGATGAATCAAAAGGGCTTGCGTTGCAGAGTGTCTGGGACGATCTGCCGCCCGTCAATTCACAAGCACGCGAGTCGCAGGGGTACCCCACGCAGAAACCCATTGCCCTACTGGATCGAATAATAGGGGCCAGCAGCAATCCCGGCGATATTGTATTGGATGCTTTCTGCGGTTGCGGTACGGCATTGATTTCCGCTCAGAATCTCAAGCGCCAGTGGATCGGCATCGACATTTCTCCGACTTCCTGCCGGGTGGTGGCAAACAGGCTCCGCAAAGAATGCGCGCTGCGCGAGAATGAGGACCTGTGGCGTGCCGGGCGTGGCTTCATCGTGCGCGATCTCCCGAGATCGGAAGCGGAACTTCGCAAAATCCCACCGTTTGAGTTCGAGAACTGGGCAGTGATCGCGCTTGGCGGAATCCCGAACAAAGCGCAAGTCGGCGACAAGGGAATCGACGGGCGCATTTATCCGGTATCGGCCATCGAACATCGGCGCGATGCCGCCCAACGGCGCGAGCGCGAAGCGGGTGCCCGCGAATTGGGCTTTATGGATCAATGGTATCCAATCCAGGTTAAGCAAAAGGATAAAACAGGCCGCCCGGACATTGATTCGTTTGAGGCCGTGATGGCCCGCGAGGATCGAACCAAAGGCTTCTTCGTCTCGTTCGATTATTCCTCGGATGCGCTAACCGAGATTGACCGCTACTTTCGCAAGTCGGGCAATGTAATCGTGCCGCTCACCGTCAAGGAAATTCTCGACGAACAGATTGCTCAGAAATTGGCGTAGCGAAGCCGATGCCGTGGCAATTCTACCAGTATTTGCGCGCGCTCATGAAGCACGCTTGGGCTATTCTTGCGGCGATTGTCGGCAGTGCTCTGCTTGCACTGCCGAGTTTGGTAAGGCCGGCCCTATCGCCCATCTGGCAAAGACGATTGGATTCGTTGCTCGCTTCGAGCCCGACCGAGATTCGGCACGCCTATTTGGTGCTCCTCCCGGTCGGCTTATTCTGGGCTACATATCGCGCATGGAAGGAAGAGAATGATGCACGTATCAAGGCTGAGAAAGAGTCTCCCGCCGATCATCGGGCCGAACTTGCTTCGGTCAGGACGGAGCTCGAAGGGTTGCGGCGGCATCAGCAACGTTCGATCACTCGCCAACAATGGGACGCGATCGAGACGGCCTATCGATTGTCTCCGCAGCAACGACCCAAGCTCGCAATTAAGACTCCCTTCAACGATTCGGAGGCCGAAAAGTACGCTCAAGATTTTGAGGGATTGTTCTATTGTGGTGGAAGCCGCGATGCGAAGATCGATGCCGATATGAAGGGGCTGATTGTGCGCGTTCATAATCGCAGCGCGCCTTCAACCCGAGCACGGTTTTTCTCGCAAACACTTAAGGCCGCGGGGATCGCTAACGAAATTAAGGAGCTAGAACTTCAATTTCCCATCAATCCAAATCTTGACTGTGAGCTGGTGATTGGTGGAAACGATTGAGCATTTCCCGTTTGCGCTTTGCGGCACGCTTTTTCTGGGCGCGTGTTCGTGTTGATGGCGGGTCGTCCGAATCAGAATCTGGCCTGTCAGGTTGCTGCCTATTTTGCGATTTTGGCGGCAGGGGAGCCACGTATATAATTCTCTATTATTGCGTGGCCATGCCGGCCTGGCCGGCGATATCGAAAATGGAATCATACTTTCCCGCGCTGAACCTCAAAGCCAAACTGATCGTGCTGATGGTAGCCCTGCTCGGGCTTACGCTGGGCGCCGAGGTGTGGGTCAGCCTGGGCACGCAGGCGGCGATCGTCGCGACCACCCAGGAGAGGGTCAAGGACCTGGCGCGCGTGATCCAGATCAGCGTGCAGGAGCTGACCGCGGTGGGCGGCACCGATCGCGATCTGCTGCACACCTACGTTGGCGACCTGCACACCAAGGGACTCGAAGTGTCGATCGCATCGAGCGAAAATCTGATCCTCAACAGCTCCAATCCGCATCTGATCGGTGCTGCCCTGCGGCCCAAGCAGGCCGAATGGCTTACCCCCGACCAACTCAAGCATCCCGATGACCTGCTGACTATTCCGGCCGGCAAGCTCGGTCCGCTCGCGCCGGAGACCACGGTCTATCTGATTCCGGTCGAGGTCGAAGATCATCTGCTTGGCTACGTGCAGGTGGTGGCGAATTTTGGCGACTTCGCGCAGCCGCTGGCGCAGAGCCGGACCCGCGAGCTGATGATCGCGTTTGCGATTTTCGCAATCGGCCTGGTCTTCGCTTACATCCTCGCCGATCGCTACGTGAAGCCGATTCATGCGGTCGCGGACGCGGCGCAGAATATCGCGGCGCGCGGCCTGGAACCGGTTCTGGAGGCGCATCGGCGCGACGAGATCGGCTTGCTGACGCGCAGCTTCAACGACATGGTCGGCCAGCTCCGGCATGCGCGCGAGCGCGAGCAGGAACTAAACCGGCTCGAACGATTCACGGCGCTCGGGCAATTGGCCGGCGGCCTGGCGCATGAAATCAAGAACCCGCTGAACTTCATCAGCCTTGCACTCGATCAGCTCCGCGCCCGCTATGCTCCGCAGCAGCCCAACGATCGCGAAGCGTTTCTGCATCAGCTCGTGATCATGAAGGACGAGATGCGGCGGTTGTCGGAGCTGGTGCAAAGCTTTTTGCATTACGGCAAGCCGATCGAGATATTCCCGGCGCCCACCGACGTGCGTCAGCTGGTGGATGAAGTCGTGGCGCTGTCGGAATCGAAAATGAAAAGCCAGGGGATCGAGCTGGTCGAGGAATGCAACGGGGCCTCCCCCATTCTCAACGTGGACGCCGAGAAACTCCGCACCTGCTTTATCAACGTGGTCGCCAACGCGATCCAGGCGATGCCCGAAGGCGGCACGATGGGTATTGCAATTCGGCGCGTCGACGGCGCGATGGTGATTACTTTTTCGGACACCGGCGCGGGTATCGAGGCTGAAGTCGTGAACCACGTCTTCGAGCCGTTTTTCACCACCAAGCGCGAAGGAATCGGTCTCGGGCTGTTCCTGTCGAGGGCGATTGTCGAGACCCACGGCGGTACAATCGATATCGGACCCAACGCCGACGGACCCGGAACCACGGTAACTTTCACCTTCCCGCCAAGCGCGGTACACGGACACAATCATGACCCAGGCCTCAGTGCTGGTCGTTGAAGACAACGACCTCGAACGCCAGATCACCGCGGACACGTTGCGCGAAGAGGGATTCGCAGTCGAAGAGGCTGCGGTCGGCA
Source organism: Binatus soli (SeqCode) (assembly GCF_050015535.1). Taxonomy (NCBI): domain Bacteria; phylum Candidatus Binatota; class Binatia (SeqCode); order Binatales (SeqCode); family Binataceae (SeqCode); genus Binatus (SeqCode); species Binatus soli (SeqCode). The sequence continues at coordinate 131,813 of NZ_JBEKBF010000014.1, forward strand.
AGCGCGCGATCGAGTTGCTGGCGCTGTCGCGTTTCGACGTCGTGCTGACGGACCTCATGATGCCGGGGATGTCGGGCGAGGAGCTGCTCGCGAAAGTGCGCGGCGCCTATCCGGCCAGCCAGGTGGTGGTGCTGACCGCGCACGGCTCGACCGACAGCGTCGTGCAAGCGATGAAGGCGGGCGCGTTCGACTACCTCGAGAAGCCGACCGATCGCGAGAAACTCGTGACGAGAGTGGCCAAGGCGGCGGAATTCGCGAACCTGCAGCAGGAAAATCAGCTCCTGAAGCGGCGCCTGGAAGGCACCTTCGAGATCGAGGGCATAATCGGACAGGATCCCGCCATCCAGGAAGTGATCCGGCTGGTGCGGCGAGTCGCGCCGTCGAATTCGACGGTCCTTATCCAGGGCGAGAGCGGGACCGGCAAGGAAATCGTGGCCAAGGCGATCCATCGGCTGTCGCCGCGCGCGGCGCGCCAGTTCGTCGCGATCAATTGCTCGGCGATTCCCGACAATTTGATCGAGAACGAACTGTTCGGCCACGAGCGCGGCGCGTTCACAGGCGCCAACGAGCGCAAGATCGGGCTGTTCGAGAGCGCCGACAAATCAACGCTGTTTCTCGACGAGATCGCCGACCTGCCGCAGGGAATGCAGGCGAAGATTCTGCGCGTCCTGCAGGAAAAGGAACTGCGCCGCGTCGGCGGCAACGATTCCTTTCGCATCGACGTGCGCCTGGTCGCCGCGAGCAACCGCAACATCGCCGAGGAAGTCGGCGAGGGCCGCTTCCGCGAGGACTTGTACTATCGCATAAACGTCGTGACCGTCACTTTGCCGCCGCTGCGCGATCGGCGCGGCGACATTCCGCTGCTCGCCAATCACGCACTGGCCAAGTTTGGACATCTTGCCGAAGGCCGCGTGAAAGAGATTGGGCGCGAGGCGATGGAAGTCCTGCTCGACTACTCGTGGCCGGGCAATGTGCGCCAGCTCGAGTCCGCGCTCGAGCGTGCGATTCTGCTCTGCGAGGGGGACAAGGTGATGCCGCGCGATTTGCCCGATGAAGTCCTGTCGCGCAAGAAGCCGGGCCGCAGCAGGGACAGTCAGCGCGGCGACAGATACGAGATTCCGAGCGAGGGCTTCAATTTCGAAACCTTCGAGCGCGACGCAATCCTGCAGGCGCTCGAGCGCAATGACTGGGTGATCGCAAAGGCGGCAAAAATGCTCGCCATGAGCTATCGAACTCTGCAGTACCGAATCGACAAGTTCGGCTTGAAGCGCGGAGAACAGCCCAAGCCACCCCCGGCCGAAGTGAAGTGACAGGCAGAGTCAGCGGTCTCTATCGCGATTAGTTCTTCGCCCAGTTCGTCGGCAGGTAAATCCAACATTCGATTTTGCGGCCGTCGGCGGCGAGCACTTCGATTCGCTCGCGCGTGTATAGCGCCGGCGCCTCTTCGTACTCGTCGAGGATCGCCAGGTCGCGCGCGCTCAGGCCTTCGAGGATTGCGCCATCTGTGACGGCGCCCGCCTGCTTTGCGACGAAGTAGTGGCGCTTTCGACCGCGCGCATAGCCCGGAACCCGCCCCGGGCTTGCGTCGATCGGCCTGCCCAGGAGGATCACGCGTTCGGCTGGATTCATCAGGGTGCCGTACACGAAAAGCAGCTCGTCGCCGTTATCCAAATTCGTTACCGCCGCAACTCCGTATTGCCGCACCCGCCGGCTTCGCTTACGCTCGCATCGTCAAAGCGCGATGCTGGAAAGAATATACCTGTTCCTCGACGAACTTGGCGAAGTCGGAGTACTGACCGGCGAATTTTTCCGCTACCTGGTGCGCCGCCCGTTCGAAGGCCGCCTGTTGCTCGATCAACTTGACGCGGTGGGCGTGCGATCGGTCAACGTCGTCAATCTCACCGCGATCTTTTCCGGCATGGTGCTGGCGCTGCAAATGGGCCAGTTCCTGGCGAAGTTCGGCGCCAAGATTTACGTGAGCCGGATAATGGGACTCTCGCTTTTGCGCGAGATGGGACCCGTGTTGAGCGCGCTGATGGTCGCGGCGCGCGTGGGCGCCGGCATCACGGCCGAGCTCGGCACAATGAAGGTAACAGAGCAGATCGACGCGATGCGCTCGCTGGCCACCAGTCCTGTCAAGAAGCTGGTGGTGCCGCGTGTGCTTGCGACCATCATCATGATGCCGGTGCTGACGGTGCTGGCCGATGCGATCGGATTGCTCGGCGGGCTGGTTATTTCGGTCACGCAGCTCGGCGTGAGCGCCGACTATTTCTACAGTTCGTTGATTCAGAACGTGCGGCTCGAGGACCTCCTGAGCGGACTTGGAAAATCGGTATTCTTCGGCTTCGAGATCGCGATAATCGCATGTTCGAAGGGCCTGTCCGCGACGGGGGGCGCCGATGGCGTGGGCCGCGCAACGACCTCGGCAGTGGTGGCCATCTCGATCACGGTGCTGATCTCGGATTTCTTTTTGACCAAGTTTTTTCTATCGATCTGATGCCGAACGACGGACGAAAACGATTCATCGAGGTCCACCAGCTCCGCAAGAGCTTCGGCGGCAAGCCGATCTTGCAGGGAGTCGATCTCGACGTCTTCGAAGGCGAAACCCTGGTCGTGCTCGGCGGCAGCGGCGAGGGCAAGAGCGTCATGCTGCGGCATCTCAACGGCCTCGAGCGGCCCGACAGCGGCGAGGTGATCGTCGAGGGCCGGCGGCTGAACAATCTCAGCGAGGACGCGATGGCCGATATCCGCAAGCAGGTCGCGATGGTGTTCCAGGGCGGCGCGCTGTTCGATTCGTTCACCGTGTTCGACAATGTGAGCTATCCGTTGCGCGAGCACGGCGGCATGGACGAGCCTGCGATCGAGCGGCGCGTGACCGAACTGCTGGACATGGTCGGAATGACGCGCGTCGAGCATCTTTATCCGGCGGAACTCTCCGGCGGAATGAAAAAGCGCGTGGCGCTGGCGCGGTCGATCGCGCTCCAGCCCAAGGCGGTTCTGTACGACGAACCGACCACGGGATTGGACCCCCTGGTGACGCACAAGATAAACTTGCTGATTCGGGGCTTGCAGCGGCAGTTGGCCTTTACGTCGGTCGTGGTGACGCACGATCTCAAGAGCGCGTTCATGGTCGGCGACCGCTTCGCGCTGCTCGACCAGGGACGGATAAGATTCAGCGGCACCGCCGACGAAGTGCGCACGACCGATGACGAATTGATGCGCGAATTCGTGGAGATTGCGCTATGACAATCACGATGCGAGGTGAGCGTGGCTGATTCCGCGTATTCGGGAGTGCGGGTCGGAGCATTGATCGCGGCCGGGCTCGCGATCCTGTGTTTCGCGATTCTCACGATCGGCCACGGCGCGCAATTCTTCACCCGCACCGAAATCCTGCAAGCTCATTTCGAGCGAATCAACGGCTTGCAGACCGGAGCGCCGGTAACCCTGTCGGGAGTGCGGATCGGCGCCGTCGAGTCGATAAAGTTTCCGCCCGAACCCGAGAACGGCTACGTCGTCGTGCGAATCTGGATCGAAGAATCCGCCGCGGAGCGCGTGCGAACCGATTCGATCATGCAGATTCATTCGATGGGGCTGCTCGGCGACAAGTTCGTCGCGCTGACGCCGGGCACGGCAGCCGCGCCACCCGCGACTCCGGACACCATCCTGGCTTCGGTCAACCCGATCGACTACGAGGCAATTCTGCAGCGCGAAGGCACCGACGATTTGATCGCAAACGTGATGGCGATCTCCGGTTCGCTGCGCTCGATACTCGAGTCAATCGAAAAGGGTCACGGATTGGTCAGTCAACTGGTTCGCGGCGAGGACGCCGCCCAGCCGAAAGATCGGCTGACGCTCGAATCGATTCAGCGCACGCTCGAACACGTCGACAAGCTGTCGATCGCGCTCAGCCAGGTGATGGACCGTATCAACAATGGCCGGGGCGTGGTCGGCGCGATGCTGAGCGATCAGACCGACGGCAAACAGTTCCTGGATAATCTCGCGGATACGGCGGCTAAGATTCGCCGGACCAGCGCGCGGCTGGACACGCTGATCGCGCGTTTCGACAAAGCCAACGGCATCTTACCGCAACTGATGGAGAACAAGGATTTCTCCGATGACGTGCTGTCGAACCTGCGCCGGTCGTCGCATGACTTGAAAGACATCCTGCAGAAGATCAACTCGAGCCAGGGCACCGCGGGCCTGATGGTCAACGACCCCACGCTGTACAACCAACTGACCGGCTTCATGGATAACGGCGGTGGATGGGGGCTTCGGATCATCAACGGCTTCTACGATTTGACCCATCCGTTCGCGAGCCCGGCGCCGGGTGCTGGCGCGCAGTCGGTGATGCTGACGGCGTCGCAAGCGGGCGCGTGCAGCGCGCAGCCGGCGCCGGCCACAGTGTCAGCGGCGATCCCCGCCATAGCTGCGCCTGCGCCAAGCGTCGTGAATTCATCTTCATCAAAGTGACGAGGACCCCGATGAAACAAGGTCAGGTTGCCGCAGATGTCTTCGTTATGTTAGCTCCGTATGAGGCTTGAGATATCGATGATGACGCAGCGGACATTTCTCGCACGCGCGGCCGTTGGGCTGCTCGCGCTATTCGCCGTCGCATGCTCCGCACTGAAAAGCGGGTCGCTAAGCACCGGCATGACGCCCGCGCAAGCGGTGCAGGCGATGGGTCAGCCTGACCTGAAGGATAACATCGCCGATCCCAACCACAGCGGCGCCAGCGTGTTGCGATACGTCTGGCTCGAGCCGGGCAAGGCGGCAATCTTCGGTTCCGACGATCGCCTCGCAAGCATCCAGGATGTCGAGACCAACACCAAGCAGCACGTCGAGCAGCAGGCTCGTGCCGAGGCGGCGGGGCCGCCGGAGCAGTTCGATCCGATCGAGACGCCGCTCAATTATCTGTTCTTTCCGGTCAAGGCTGCCACGATTTATTTCGGCGCTGGCGTCAATTGCGTCGGAGGCGGTGGCTGCCGGAAGCCGGAGCTTCCGTCGCCGGGTTCCGCCAGTTAGTCCGGAATTCCTGGAACTGAGATGAAGCGGCGGCCGATCGTCGGATCGGCCGCCGCTTCTTTTGGCGCATCGCTCATTTACGCTTGCGCTTCGCCGTTTACCTCGTGACCGTAGGGAGCCGCCGATTCAACTGCGCCCAGATGCTGCCCGATTGGAATTGGATGACGGGACAACGTCGGTTCGACCGGGAATGGATTGTCAAACCGAATCCGCCGCAACGAATCGCTGGTCGTGAAGCCACCCGCGAACACATCATGCACCAGCTTCGCCAGCGCCTCACCCTCGAGCACCATCGGCTGCACCCATATCTGGCCGCCGTCGGTCGTCTCGCAGTACGGCCACACGAATGGATCGCCAGTCTTCGCAAAGTTGCTCCGTACATATGCGCCCGACTGGTCGCATGGCTTGAGGGTCGGGTAAACCAGCAATGCCTGGACCTGCATCAGGCCCGCCAGAATAATCGCGCCGTGCTGTGCCAGCAGACCGGCGCCTCTGGCGAACGACCACAGCTCTCCACCCTCGATCACCGACCGCGGCGGCAGATGGGTCAAGTCGGGCCGCGGATAAGTTTGCGGGAAGCTGGCGAGATCGTGCATCACGAGTCCCGACATCATTTGCTCAGGGAGATCGTCGTCGTGCTCGAACAGCCCGTAGGGGAGCCCGTATTCGAGATGAATCTTCCCGACTTTGGACCGCCCCGTCTCCCGGAAGTGTGCGCCCTGCTCCGCGCGCGCCGCCTCCATCCGTTCGGCGAAAATTCGCCGTTCCCTCTCGGTCGTGAGTTGCCTTAGTTCCATTGCGTTCATACCTCCTGCAGCGGGGAGTTGATTCTCCCCGTCGTTGCCGAATGGAACTTAAGACTGGCGCAACGACCCGGAAGCGAGGAGGCCTGCCCGTCGCTGACAGCTTGAAGAGGCGGTATGAAAATCGAACATGGCCTGGTAAAAGGCGAAGTCGCCCTCTTTTACGCCCGCCTTCGGGGCCGCTTTCGATGCGAACCGGATTGGATGGCGCCCGGAGAGTACCGTCCCGGTCAACTCTGCTGGTGGTGGTCGCCACGAATGATTATTAAGTGACGCGGACGGTCGAATCCGCGGTCATTAGCTGACTCAGGGTGTCGTTAACAGAGTCATGCTGTTAGCGCAAGTGCAACTCGCTGCGGTCTTTTTCGACACTTGCATCGCGGGCAGCTATCACCGTACACTCGATGTTCATAACTGGGGGACCGTTGGTTGTGGCACTGAAGTCCGAGCGAAGTTTCGCGCTAGATGCACTGGTCGAAGAGATCCTGAGACGGGCGCGCTGTTCCCCGTCAGCACAAGTTGGACAGTTTGCAGCGATTGAGGAAGAGAGGGTTTTTGGCTCATCTTAACCCCAAAAGGAGCGGAGATGAGATCGAAAGCAGATACGCATTCGGAGGAAGCGGAA
>NZ_JBEKBF010000015.1:0-134284 GCF_050015535.1 Binatus soli (SeqCode)
CTTTCCTTTCTGCGTCCAAGCCACCGAAGCAAACGTCCGCTGATTACCCATCACCGCACCTCCTCATCCGCCACTCAACCAGTTCCTTTGTACACCAATCGATCAACTTATGCAGAGGTTCCCTAGGAGATAAATCTCGTAGACTCCGTGACGATAACAATAATCCAGAAGTCCAGCAGTGACTTCCTCGACAAGGTCTGGACCCGTTCGCTGAGATAACTCGGATTCGCTGAAGAAACAGAACCGGCACCTGAAGTTGCACTGCAAAAAGGGGAAATACTCCACATATACGGGAGCGCCGATGAATTTCCGGTCGCTTTCCCTACGATTATCGACAACCCTCCACCCCGCGGGCACTTCAGATATTAAACATAGATGCCCGTCACTGTAGGCGCACAATCCGAGGTGTTCGTGTCGTGCAACCCGGAAAAGCGGCGAAGATTTTCCCATCGCCGCACCGTCCGTTTAGGATGGACAGTGGCTGTTTCCCTTGGCAAGGAAAGCAAAGAGCGAAGAATTAACGGAAACTCGCTGTTTAATGAACTTGACCGGGATTGCAGCGCCTCGTCCCGCCGTTTTGATATGCTTCTCTGATCGGCCGCGCTTTTCGGTGGTCGTTGTAGTTTTCTCTGCTGTTTGCATGTTCGCCTCCTCTTCCCGGCCGTAGTCTAAGCCGACATTAGGCGGAATTTCTGTTTTGAAACCCGATTCAAACTAGTACCAAGACCACGCAGTTTGCAAACGCAAAGTTTGAGCCCGGATTTGAGTCCAAAGGCTTTCCAAGGCACCGCAACCGGCGCGTTCTGCTTTGCCTTGGTACGGAAACACCGAAACTGACTCCTTTCCCGACCGCGTTCTCAGGCACTCATCCCTTAGCTGCGCGCTTTTCCTCCTCGCCAAAAACACCCCGATAGAGCCGTGTCCTCAGGGGCTTAACCATTCCTCAAAACTTTTGGTTGATAATATTCCGCGTAAGCAACAACCGTGAGTTTCTCGTACCCGTAGCGACCCGGCGTTTGTGTTCCGCCGGAGCTGACGGAGGGAACTTCCGACGAATGGCTTCGACTCCATACCAGGGCAGAGGGTTCCGCCGGCCGCCGCGCAACTATTCGCAGCTCGATCTCTTCGCCGGCAGACCAGCGGATTTCACCAGAGCGGCGGAAGAACTTACCACCCCAGAACCGGAGGCCACCGATGCACGACTCGAACCGATTGGGCCAGATGATTCTCAAGCACTGGCAGACGCATCACCCGAAGATGCTGGCCGAACTCCAGAGCAACCATCAACTGGAGCAGACGCTCCACGAAACTCAGGAGCGGGCAGGGGACCTCCTGTACGAACTGATCTCGGTCTGGAAAATGGACTACCAGGCGGCGTGGGAGACGGTGACGCGCGAATGGACCTTCCCGCCGAGCGAGGACCGCCCGCCGCAACGATCGTTCGCGGACTCGAGACCGAGAAAGAAGAAACACCCGCCCGCGACTTCCGGATAACCTCAGCCCATCACATCGGCGAGGGCAGCCTCCGGGAAAAAGCCCTCGCCAACATCGACGCCATCCGCACCCTCAAACTGATCGAAACAGAAAACCGCGACGCGACCGAAGCGGGAAAATCCATCCTCGTCCGCTACGCGGGATGGGGCGCGATGCCGGGTGCCTTTCGCCCGTACCCGCCGCAGGAATGGCAGCCGGTCGCGAACCAACTCCGTGAACTTCTGACCAAGGACGAATACGAAGCCGCGCGCGCCTCGACACCGAACGCTCACTTCACCTCGCCCGCTGTCATCGAGGCGATGTGGCAGGCCATGCAGCGCGGCGTTTGGCAGAGGGCGAGAAAGTCAGGCACTCATTAGGTTTCGATCAACGGGATGAACTAGTTCATCCTGCCCCCGCCGGATTTGGCGTGCTATGCGTACGGTATGGTCAACCGCCAGGATGTCCCGTACTCGCCCGGCTCGCCCGAAGTCGGGCGAGCCGCACTTGCGGCAGGAATAATTTTTGACGGAACGAAACTAGCCCTAGAGCGTAGCCGTCACAAAACCACAACGGAAGGTAGAAATTGTTCTTTTCCGCCCAATTGGCCGTCCACAATCGCGCCCACGCTGGCCGCGTTGGGTTTTCTTCGCCGTGACGCGAAGCAAATCCGCGTCGCTGAAAAGAATCACGCCCGTTGCGCTCTTCAGGTTGCCAGACTCAAGCTGTTTCTCAACGGGGTTTGAGCTGGGAGATGTAGTACGGACGCATCGAGCGCAGCGCGCGCATCTGATGATAGGCGAGTTCGTCGGCGGGGTAACGATGCTCGGGGCCGAGCACGCATCCCGCCCGCGCGTGGCATTGCGGCGTGCAATCCGCCTCGACTTCGACGCGATGCGTCAGGCATTTGGGGATGTCCCATCCCGAATCTGCCCTTACCGCGCCGGCCGGGCACGCGGGAATACAAGTGCGCGCGGTGCATCGGGGGCACGGATCGAAGCCGACCGCGTCGCCCGGTGAATCAAGCTCCTCGTCGAGCAGGAGCGCGGCGCGAAATGCGATCCACGGTCCATATACAGGATGCACGGTGACGCCGAGGATGCTCGGCCCGGCGACTCCCGCGACCTTGCCCAGCTCGATGAAGTTGAGCGTGCGGCCGCTGTTCATGAACGGGTAAACGGTGGTGCATCGCGCGCCCGATGCGCGAAGGGGGCCGGCCACGTCGCGCTCGACAACTTCGCGAGTGAATTCGTCGAGCGGATTTTCAAGATCCCACCATCGCGGATGGCGCGCCGCGTGGGATTTGAGCGCATCCCAGAGCGCGCCGCCGCCATTGCCGATGACGACGATCGAGCGTGCATGGGGATCGATCGCCGAGGCGCGCGCAATTCCCTTGATAGAGGCTTCGTTGTCGTAGCGCGCCACGGGAGTCGCCGCGACCAGATTGAGTCCGTGCGGCGCGGCGGCGTGGCGGATTTTATCCAGAGTCGATGACACCAGTTCAAGTGTATGCGACCGGATTGAGCCAAGCGATCTTGCTAGGCGATCTTGTAGGTGACGAGCGCGTCGGCGATGAGGGCGTCGGACGCGTCGGCGATTTCGACGCTCAGGCTGGCGATGCGCTTGCCCGTCCGCTTCACCCGGGCGCGGGCGGTCAGGTCGGAATTCACGGCGAAGCCCGTGTAGTTCACCGTGATCGAGATGGTCGCGGTGCGTACGGTCTCGGCGAGAGTCCACACCGCGGCGCATGCAGCAACGTCGGCCAGCGAGGCAATCGCGCCGCCGTGAATGGGAGCGGTCCGGCCGCCTTCGTTGAGCAGCCGCAAGTCGAATGGCATCCGCACCAACGCCGCGCCGTCGGCGGCGGATTCGATCTTCAGCCCGAGCATCGCGGCGAACGGCGCGCTTTCAAGCGCCCGGACAAAGCGGCTTCGATCGTGATCGGCCACTATTCTTGCAAACCAAGCGCGTCGGGCAGTTCCGCGAGGTCCGAGATGACGATGTCGGGCGCAGGAATTCCCTCGGGCAGCTCGCGATCGCGCGTGCGAATCCACGCCGAATGCATCCCGACGCCTTTGCTGCCCAGCACGTCGTCGAGCGGAGTATCGCCGACGAACAGGATATCGGCGGGCGCGAGCCCCATCAGGTCGAGAATTTTTTTGAAGATGAGCGGGTTGGGTTTTCGGTAGCCGGTGTCGGCCGAGATAATCACGGCGTCGAAGAGCTCGCGGATGCCGGTGTCATGCATGATGAGGTGGCCGGTCTCGGAATCGTCGAAGTTCGAGATCAAGCCGACGCGCAGATGCCTGGCGATTCTTTTCATCGCGTCGATTCGCGGCTTCGGCGCCCAGGTGACCTCGCGCACCCGTCCCATGTGGATTCGGCGCAGGCTTTCGGCCAGGGGCGCTGCCCGGTCCTCGTCGACGCCGAGCAGTTTGAGCGTGCGCGAGAAGCGCTCGAAGCAGGTAGTCTCGATCGCGTCCGCCTTCGCTCGCTCGGTGAATATCTCGCTGTAAACCGATGCGTGTGCCTCTGCGAAGGTGTCGCGGTCGAAGCGCTCGCCGAGCGCCGTTTCCAGCGCGGAGAAGAGCAGGGGAGTCGTGCTTCGAATTTCGCGCCCGCGCCATTGCATGAGCGGCAGCGCTTCGACATTCCAGTTGACGAGCGTGTCGAATAAATCGATCACGACCGCCTTGTAACGATGCTCAGCCACGCGCGGTCAACGCTCCCGAAGTGCCCACGATTGCGGCGAGATTCAACAGCAGCACGGTGCCATTGAGAATCACCGACATGTGGTGCAGCCGGTCGAACTCCGCCTTGCGGGCAGCGTCGGGATTTGGATCTTCGGTGACGCTGCGGATGGCGTCGGCTCGCGGCAGAATGACCGTGCCGGCATAAAAGGTAATTCCGAGCGCGATTGCCAACGCGACCGTGGTGGCGCCCCACCACATCCGCGGTCCGCGCACGGCGGTGAAATACACCGCGAGGATGAAGCTCACCGTTCCCGCGACGTAGCCGAGCATGTAGTAGCGCGGGAAGATTGCGCTGATCAGCTGGCCGGCCTCGGCTGTCGGCAGACGCGTGAAAACCGCCGGCGCGGTGAAAAACGAGAAGAAAACGATTCCGCCGAGCCAGCATCCAAGTGCGGCCAGGTAAATCGACAAAGTTAAAATCATTTGGCTGTCAGAATTCCTGCTGTTCGCTGGTCAGTTGAGCCAGCGGTTCGGCGCGCCGGGCAGCGGCTGGCGCTCGGAAAATCCACTGTTGATGCTGTGCCATGCGACGACGCGCGGCTCGCCGAACTGCCAGCATAGGAAAACAACTTCGTCGTCCGCGTCATAGGGAAAATCAATCAGCCCCATCTCGATATCCTTGAGGATGCATCCGAACGATTCGATTTGCGCGGCGGCGTCGGCCATGTTGGTCGCGAACGACCGCAGCTCGGGATAACGCCCGACGATTTCGTTCATCGTGCAGTGCAGGATCGAGGGATCGGTGACCGATAATTCGTCGATCCGTGTGCGCAACGACGTCGCCTGCATCTGCAGTTGGCGCATCAGAATTTCCAGACGCGGAATCAGCTCGTTGGCTTCTTCCTCGCTGAATAGCTTATCGAACCCAATATTAGACAATGTTTCCTCATCAGTAGCGCGAGCCGGTCACCGTGATTAACTTCTTATCCAAGAGGTGACCTTGTCCGCGCCACAACTGTATATTACGGTGAAATTTGGGTTGCGTGGAAGGCGTGGCGGGGTTTGCCCCTACGAGGTTCGATTGACCTATGGCAGATAAACCCAAAGGGGAAAAACGTTTCGAGATTGAAGAGGATCTGAGCAAGGCCGAGATTCCCGAGATCCTGCCGGTGCTGCCGTTGCGCGGCATCGTGATTTTCCCGAGTCAGATTCATCCGTTCCTGGTTTCGCGGCCGTCGTCGCTCAAGTTGATCGAGGACTGCGGTCAGACCTCGAAGGTGATCGCGCTGGCGGCGCAAAAAAACCCGGAAGACGAGCAGCCCGCGCCCGAGGGATTGTTCCAACTCGGCACCGCGGTGCGCATCCTCAAGATGTTGCGCTATCCGGATCAGAGCGTACGTGTGCTGGTGCAGGGATTGGCGCGAATCGAACTCGGCCAGTTCACCCAGCGCGAGCCGTACTTCCTCGCGCACGTGAAGCGGCTCAACGAGCCGGTTTCCTCCGACCGGGAAATCGACGCGCTCCATGCGCATCTGGTGAGCCAGTTTTCCAAGTTCGTCTCGCTGGTGCCGTACCTGCCCGACGAATTGCAGGTGATGGCGATGCAGGTGAAGGAGGCCAGCCGGCTTGCCGACATGGTCGCCTCTTATCTGAAGATTCCGATCGAAGAGGGGCAGGATCTCCTCGCGACGCTCGACGTTCGCGCGCGGCTGGAAAAGCTCATCGCGATTCTGGGCCGCGAGATCGAGATGCTCGAACTCGGCCATAAGATTCAGTCCCAGGTTCAGACCGAGCTCAACAAAAATCAACGCGAGTATTATCTGCGCCAGCAGCTCAAGGCGATTCAGAAGGAGCTGGGCGAGGGCGACGCGCGCACTTCCGAAGTCGAGGAGATCGAAAAGAAGATCGAAGAGGCGAAAATGTCGCCCGAGGCGCGCAAAGTCGCGGACAAGGAACTTGAGCGCCTCAAGATGATCCCGCCCGAGTCGGCGGAGCACACTGTCGTGCGCACCTATCTCGACTGGCTGGTCAGCCTGCCGTGGGGCGCCTCCACCGAGGACAATCTCGACATTCGCCACGCGCGCCAGGTGCTCGACGAGGACCACTACGACCTCGAAAAAATAAAGGAACGCATCCTCGAGTTTCTCGCGGTGCGCAAGCTCAAGAACGACACCAAGGGACCCATCCTGTGCTTCGTCGGGCCTCCGGGCACGGGCAAAACCTCGCTGGGCAAGTCGATCGCGCGCGCGCTCGGCCGCAAATTCGTGCGCCTGTCGCTCGGCGGCATCCGCGACGAGGCCGAGATTCGCGGCCATCGCCGCACTTACATCGGATCGTTGCCGGGCCGAATCATCCAGGGGCTTCGCAACGCGGGCTCGAACAACCCGCTGTTCATCCTCGACGAAGTGGACAAGCTCGGCATGGACTTCCGCGGCGACCCGGCGTCGGCGCTGCTCGAGGTGCTCGATCCGGAACAGAACAACACGTTCTCGGATCATTACCTGGACGTGCCGTTCGATCTTTCCAAAGTGCTGTTCCTGACCACCGCCAACGTGCTCGACCCGGTTCCGCACGCGCTGCGCGACCGGATGGAAGTGCTCGAGCTGCCGGGATACACCGAGGAAGAGAAGCTGCAAATCGTGCAGCGGCACCTGATCCCCAAGCAACTCTATGAAAACGGACTCGGCGATCGGAAGATCGAATTCTCTGAGGAGGCGCTGCGCGAGATCATCCACAGCTATACGCGCGAGGCCGGGCTTAGAAATCTCGAGCGCGAGATCGCGCGCGTCTGCCGCAAGATCGCGCGTTCGATAACCGAGGGCGAAACGGCGCCCACGATCGTTTCCGGAGCCGACGTGCAACGCTATCTCGGCGCGCCGCGCTTCTTTTCCGAGGTCGCCGAACGCACGCAGGAGCCGGGGGTTGCGACCGGGCTGGCATGGACGCCCAACGGCGGCGAGATAATGTTCATCGAGAGCACCCGGATGTCAGGGCAGAAAGGTCTCAACCTTACCGGCTCGCTCGGCGACGTGATGAAGGAATCGGCGCAGGCCGCGCTTTCTTACGTGCGCACCCACGCGGCGGAGCTGGGAATCGCGCCGGACTTTTTCGAGAAATCCGACATCCACGTTCACGTTCCCGCCGGAGCGATTCCCAAGGATGGGCCGTCGGGCGGCGTGACGATCGCGGCGTCGCTGGCGTCGTTGCTCAGCGGCCGGCCGGTGCGATCCGACGTCGCGATGACCGGCGAGATAACGCTGCGCGGCAAGGTGCTGCCGGTCGGCGGAATCAAGGAGAAGGTGCTCGCGGCAAGGCGCGCCGGGATCAAGACGATCATTCTGCCGCGCCGCAACGAGCGCGACCTCGATGACATCCAGCCCGAAGTGCGCAAAGAGCTCGAAATGATTTTCGTCGATACGGTCGATGAGGTCATTCGGCACGCGCTGCGTGACGGCGACGCCGTGCAGGCTGCACCCGCGCCCGCACCCGCTCCCGCGGCGGAGGCGGCGGCGCCCACTCCCGCGGCCGCGCCCACGCCGGCGGCGGCGCGGACCGAGCGCACGGTCCTGAACTAATCAGCTCGGCATAATTTGGAAAATGATGCGCTGCGATGTTGGAACGGTCCAGCCGCAGCGCGTATGTTTTTGACGGCCACCGGGCCCGCGGAAATCTGATCTCGTGAAGATAGCGATCGTTGCGGCGGAAGCCGCTCCTCACGCAAAAGCCGGCGGTCTCGCCGACGTGATCGGCGCGCTGCCAGGGGCATTGAAGGCGGCCGGCGAGGAACCGTCGCTGATCGTGCCCGGTTACGCGTCGATTGTGGACAACGTCGAGAATTCGCCGGTCGTGCGCGATATCCCGATGCGATTCGGTACCGGCGTCGAACGTTTTTCGGTGTTGCGTGCGGCCGATCAGCATGGCGTGCCGATGTACCTGATCGATCATCCTGGATTTTTCGCCCGGCGCGGAATCTATGGCGAGAACGGCAACGACTATCCCGACAACATGCGGCGCTTTGTCTTCTTTGGCCGCGCCGCCGCCGTCGCAGCCGCAGAGATAGTCGCGCCGGACGTAGTACACGCTCACGATTGGCATTCGGCCGCCGTGCCGATTGCGATGCGCGCCGACAACGCTCTTCGCCCCCGGTTCGAGAAGGCGCTCTCGATCTTCACGATTCACAATCTTGCCTTCCAGGGTATCGGCAAACGCGAGGACTTCGCGCTGCTCAATATCGGCGCGCCGTATTTTTCGGTCGATTACCTGGAATTTTACGGCCACTTGAATCTGATGAAGGGCGCTATCGTTCTGTGCGACGGCGCCTCAACCGTGAGCCCCTCCTACGCGCACGAAGTGACTACGGACCCGGAACTCGGCTTTGGACTGGAGGGGGTGCTCCGCGACAAGGGCGAAGATTTCGTGGGAATCCTCAACGGCGCCGACTACAATGAGTGGAATCCCGCCACCGACCGCGCCATCGCCGCGACTTACACGCCCGCGAAACCCGACGGCAAGCGTGCATGCGCGCGCGCGTTGCGCGATTCACTCGGTCTGCCGAACCGCGAGCATTGGCCGATGGTCGGGATGGTCACCCGCATGACCGGGCAAAAAGGCGTTGACCTGCTCGGAGACGCGCTCGACGCCGTGATGCACCTGGATTTGCAACTCGTCATGCTCGCGAGCGGCGATCCGGTGCTCGAGAAATTCTTCAAACAGGCAGAGTCACGCTACCCTGAAAAACTTCGAGCAATAATCGAGTTCAACGACACGCTCGCGCATCGAATCCAGGCTGGCAGCGACGCTCTCCTGATGCCGTCGCGATTCGAACCGTGCGGACTCACGCAGATGTACGCGTTGCGCTATGGCACGGTGCCCGTGGCCCGCGCCACCGGAGGACTGCGCGACACGGTAAGTGACTTCGATCCCCGGCGCGCGACCGGCAACGGTTTCGTATTCGACAAGTTCGACGCGGCTGAAATGGTCGCGGCGCTAGGCCGGATGGTGGCGACGTTCGGGGAGCGCACGACGTGGCGGCGGCTGATGCAAAATTGCTTTGCGGCGGATTTCTCGTGGGAGCGGGCTGTTGGGCAATACGTCGCGTGGTTCACGCGGCTGCGAAAAGATCGCGGCCTCAGCTAGAATCCGGCCGTGGCAACCGCGCCTCGCGAATATCTCGTTTACGCCGACGGCTCCTGCATCGGTAACCCGGGGCCGGGCGGATGGGGCGTCGTGGTGCAAGATCCCGATGGCGTTGTGACCGAACTTAACGGCCACCATCCTTCAACCACCAACAACCGAATGGAATTGATGGGCGCGATCGAGGGTTTGCGCGCGACCGAACGCGGCGCCCACGTTGTTATCCGCAGTGACAGCAGGTACGTCGTCAATTCGATGATGCTTCATTACAAGCGCAACAAGAATCACGATTTGTGGGAACTGCTCGACGCCGAAACGGCGGCGCGACGCGTGCGATTCGAATGGGTTCGCGGACACGACACCGATCCGATCAATAATCGCGCCGACGAACTCGCCATGATGGGTGCGAATGGCCGGCTGATCGCCGATGGAGCGTTGCCGGAGAGGCCGCGGACGCGACGTATCGCGCGAGGCTCGAAGACCGACGACTCAGCCGAGACCGCCGAGCTCGCGGCGCGGCTCAAGCCCGGCGAATCGATTCGCGAATGCACGGCCTGCGGCGCGAAGTTTGTCAGCCTCGGCGACGACAACGAAAACGACTTCTGCTCGCACGCCCGCTGCCAGCTTGAAGCACGCCGTGGCTGAAGCGATCGTTCTCGTTCTTTTCGATGGCGCTGGCGGAATGGGCGTTACCAGATCGACGGAACCAACGCGTCCGTCTCGCGCATGTAGGCGTCGTACTCTTCGCCAAATAGCGCGCGCATCGCGGCCTCTTCGGACTTCATTCGTCGACTCAAGAAAATCGCTCCGACGATCAGCGTCAGGATCGCGGTGATCGGCGCTCCGTAGATGAGCGGCCATCCGAACGTTACCAAATATGTACCCGCGTAGATCGGATGCCTGACGTAACGATAAAAGCCGCGCTTGACGAGCACCGGATGCTCGGCCGTTCTGCCCGAAGTAAAAAATCCGAGCTGAACGCGCGCGCCAAGCGCCAGCCACATCCCCCACAGTGCGATCAGCAGTCCAAGCGCGCTGACGAATGCGGGCGCTGAGCCGCCGTAAAGATAAGTGCGCTCGAACGGCGCCGCCGCAAACGTCACGAGGATTGGAAGCTGCACGGCGATCCGCTGGCTGAGTTCTTCGTGTGCGGGACTGTCCTCGGCGTCTTCGCGCACAATCAAATCGGCAAAGCAAAAGCCCGCATATGCCGCCAGGTATGCGAGCACATAGTGATGCTCGGCAAAGTAGGCGGTGATTCCGAGTCCCATCGCGATCGCGCCGACGACGGCTGTCAGGAAGATCGCCGCCTCCGCGAAACGCAGCGCCAGGCTGCGGATGAAATGCGGATGCGCGCCCGGCGCGGCAGCGTCGGCTGCGAGCAACGCGGTGGGCGGCTTCAACCCTCCGGTCGCCTTGCCGTTGGACTGGGGCGCGTCCTGATTCATTTCACTCGCCATCACGCCACTTTTGCAGATGTATTGAGATGATCAAAGAGGGACCAAGCGAGAGCCGAGCCGCAGTGAGATAGGTGCAGCTGGCCGATTGCGCTGATTCGCGAATAAGGAAATTTACCGCGAATATCGAAAATTGGCGAATTCTCTCTCGCATTCTGCTACCGCACTTAAGATATTGAATTTGAAGCATTTTTTATAGCGT
The DNA here is from genome assembly GCF_050015535.1 of Binatus soli (SeqCode). NCBI lineage: Bacteria > Candidatus Binatota > Binatia (SeqCode) > Binatales (SeqCode) > Binataceae (SeqCode) > Binatus (SeqCode) > Binatus soli (SeqCode). The sequence goes on from NZ_JBEKBF010000015.1 coordinate 10,959, forward strand.
GAACTGCTTCGAGTGAGTGGTTGGCTGGAAAAAGCGTCGTCAAATCGAGAGCTTTAGACTGGCACGTGAGTTGCGTTATCCCAGTCAGTAACTGAATACGGGAGGACCTGAAAATGAACGCAACGACCAACGAAGCAAGACTCGCGGGAATCGCATCGATCGACCAGACGGCTGCCGTCAGCGATGTGACTCGGCTCGCACAGTACAACATGCTGAATGAAATCCCGGGCGCGATTTTCGGCATCATCACCGTCGTGTACATCCTGGGCTCGCTGCTCGCGCTGGCGTGAAATCGTCCGAAGAAGCTACGGTAGGGGACGCGGTGGCGGGCTCACCCACCGCTCGCGATACCATCGTGAGTGACACCCAGATGACCGCGGCCGCCAGCATGATCGTGAACCATGCCATCGCGCGAATTCGCCGCAGCATCGAGTTCAGCTGTTCGACGGTAAACGCCTCGCCGTCGCCGTGTGCGGCCACCTCTTCCTGCCGGCCGATTCTGAATGCCAGTCCGAACGTGATGTAGGTCTGGATCAAGATGAGAACGAAGGCGAGCGCCAGCTTCAGCTCGAGCGCCGAACCGATACGCGCGAAGTAGTCGAACTTCATCGACGCTTTCAAGTCCGTCAGGCGCGTCGCACCGCTAATCACAATAACTCCCAGCACCGCGATCGTGAACGGGTTGTAGAACTTGAACCCGGCGATCAGGCTCGCGCGCCGCGCCGCCTCGTTGGGCGCGGTCTCCGCGGCCGGGATCAGCATATAGATGACCGCGAACTGCGCGCCGACGTATGCCGCCATCGCGCACAGATGCAGCCACGTCAGGAATTCGCTGCCGATCATCGCGGTACCGCAAGCTCTCTATGACAGGGAGGCATCACTGGCGCGCAGCCCGCTCTTGCACTGGATCAAACGACCGGGTCGAAATCAAGCGCGCCGGTGCGCGCGAGCCGCGCGTACCTTGAGTCCGCGCAGGATGAAGTTCGGCATATGCGCGAAGTCATCGCCGGCCGGCTTCTTGCGCTTCCAGCCAGCGCTCCGCGTCGATCGCCGCCATGCATCCCGTGCCCGCGGCTGTGACCGCCTGACGATACACGCTGTCGGCGACGTCGCCGGCGGCGAACACGCCCTCGATGTTGGTGTAAGTCGATCCCGCTTTCACTTTCAGATAGCCGACCTCGTCCATCGCGAGCTGGCCTTTGAAGAGCGCGGTGTTTGGCTGATGACCGATCGCGACGAAGACGGCGTCGGTCTTGTGGTCGGTGGTCGCGCCGGTCTTGAGATTTTTCAACCTGACGCCGCTCACGCCGTTTTTGGGGTCGCCAAAAATCTCGTCGATTGCCGAATCCCAGATGAACGCGATCTTCGGATTGCGGCGCGCGCGATCCTGCACGATCTTCGATGCACGCAGCGCGTCGCGGCGATGCACGATCGTGGCTTTGGTGACGAATCTGGTCAGGAAGTTCGCTTCCTCCAGCGCGGTATCTCCGCCGCCAACCACGATGGCTTCCTTGTCTTTGAAGAATGCGCCGTCGCAGGTGGCGCATGCGCTCACGCCGTAACCCATCAAGCGTTTTTCCGATTCGATTCCGAGCAGCTTTGCCGACGCGCCGGTCGAAATGATCACGGCCTCGGCCTTGACCATTTTGCCGTCCACCATGAGTTCAAAAGGCCGCTTGCCCAGGCGCGCCTCGGTCACTGCGCCGGTCATGAAACGCGTGCCGAAGCGAGTCGCCTGGCGCCGGAACACGTCCATCATCTCGGGGCCCTGGATGCCATGCTCGAAGCCCGGATAGTTCTCGACCTCCGTGGTGATGGTGAGTTGGCCGCCGGGTTCATTCCCCTCGATCAGCCGCGGACTGAGATTGGCGCGCGCGGTATAGAGCGCCGCGGTTAGTCCGGCGGGACCGGAACCGAGGATTACGACCTTGTTGATTTCGTCAGCCATATAACCTGCCCTGCGCAATGGTTTGAGATGTTTTGTTGAACTGGGAATCAAGAGTTTATTGTATATTCGCGCGCGGTCAACATAAGCTCTAACCACTTCCTTACAATGGCGGGCAAGAAACAATCCCAAAAGCCGCGCGCCGTCTCCGCGCGCCTGACGCATCTCGATGCCCGCGGGCGAATCCGGATGGTCGATGTCGGCCAAAAACCGGTAACGCGGCGCGAGGCGATCGCGCGCGGCCAGGTCCGGATGGCGCCGGCGACCCTTCAAGCGATAGTTGGGGGGAAACTCAAAAAAGGCGAGGCGCTGGCGGCGGCGCGCATCGCGGGAATAATGGCGGCGAAACGCACGCATGAGATGATTCCGCTCTGCCATCAGATCCCGCTCGAAGTCGTCGAGATCGATTTCACGCCCGATTCTTCCAACTCTGCACTGCAAATCCAGGCGCGCACAGTCACCGACGCGCGCACCGGTGTCGAAATGGAAGCAATGGTCGCAGTGAGTGCGGCGGCATTGACGATTTATGACATGGCCAAGGCTATCGATCGCGCGATGGAAATCGGCGCAATCCGGCTGGTCGCTAAACGCGGCGGCCGCAGCGGCGACTTCGCCCGCGCCGGCGAACAGCCATGGCCGGCGCGGTGAGCGCGCCAATTGCGCGCGCGGTCCTCAAGCGCGGCAGGGAAGGACCGGTCCGCGGCGGAAATCCGTGGATCTTCTCGCAAGCGATCGATCGGATTGAACCGCGCTCGATCGAAGCCGGCGCTCCCGTCACAGTGCACGACGCATCGGGCGTGCTGCTCGGCATGGGTTACTGCAACCCTGCGACCACGATCGCGATCCGGATGCTGGCGTGGGGAGAGGCGCCCGCAATCGAAGAGCTGGTTGCGCGCCGGCTCGGCGGCGCGCTTGAAATCCGCCGCCGTTTCATCCGCGACGATACGAATTCGTACCGCCTCGTGAACGGTGCCGGCGACGGGCTGTCAGGCGTGGTCATCGATCGATTCGACGATGTCCTCGTCGTGCAAATCCTGACCGCCGGCGCGGACCGGATGCGCGCGACGATTGTTGCCGCGCTGGGCGAACTGCTTCATCCGCGCTCGATCATCGAACGAAGCCACGGCGCGGTGCGAAAGCAGGAAGGCCTCGACGACTACGCCGCGATTTTAGCCGGCGAACCCGTGACCGGGACGATCGCGGCCGAGAACGGAATTAAAATCAAGATAGATTTCGAGCACGGGCAGAAGACCGGCTATTTTTTGGATCAGCGCGACAACCGCGCGATTGCCGGCGGGATCGCGTCCGATGCGCGGGTGCTCGACGCTTTCTGCTACCAGGGCGGATTCTCGCTCGCGGCGATTGCGGGCGGCGCCGCGCGGATCGTCGCCGTCGATACGTCCGCGCGGGCACTCGAAATCGCGCGGCAAAATCTCGAACTGAACGGGTATGCCGCCACCGCCGTCGAGTTCGTTCACGGCGAAGCCGGCAAGTTGATGGCCGAGACGGCGGATCGCTTCGATCTGATCGTGCTGGATCCGCCGCCGCTGGCGCGCAGCCGAGGCGATGCGGAGCGCGCGGGCCGGCTATACGTCGAACTCAACTCGGTCGCGATGAGGGCGCTGGCGCCGGGCGGACGTCTGATGACGTTTTCGTGCTCGACGCATTTCCGCGCCGAGGATTTCGTCCGCGCCGTGCGATTTTCCGCGTCCAATGCCGGCCGCAATCTTCGCTTGATTGCGCATCTCGGCCCTGGCCCGGACCATCCTGTGCTGCTCGGTCACGCAGAGGGCGAGTACCTGACGGGCCTGTTGCTGGCGGATCTGTAATCCTGCTCAAAAGCCCCAGCAAGCAACATGTTGCAGCGTTTGGCACCGTGACCTGCAAGATGGCGAGCGCTCTCGAACGCCACATTCGCTTCGCAATCGCACTTGTAGCGTCCGTCACTGGCTCCCCCTCCAGAAGCTTCAGAGATTGCATTCGCGATAACACACGGTGTTCCCAGCGGCGGTGGGAGGAGTCCGTTGCGCGTCTGGTGGGCGCGGTACGGAACCGCAGTGGCCCGATTCTTCGCGCGCAAAATGCGACTTGCCAAGACCCCGGGTTTGCTTGAGTATAGAGCAAATTTTTCCGCGGGATCGGCCGAATGGAGCGAAACCTCCGTGCATACAGCTTAATCAAGACCCTATTTGCTCTAATCGCGCTCGCGACCGCTGCGTGTCATCGGCAAGTTGCACTCCCGCCGTTGCCGCTTCCCAATATCACGCTGACCGACAAGTTTTTCGATGTATGGCCGACCAGCCCGACGCGCGCATTTGTCGTCGGCGATCGGGGCAAGGTGCTGTTGACCGAGGACGGCGGCCGTCATTTCAAGCGGATCGACATCGGCACCAGCCTGGGCATCTTCGGAATCCAGATGGCCGACGATCAGAACGGCTACCTGTGCGGGCAGGACGGCCTCGTGATGCGCACGCGCGACGGCGGCAAGAGCTGGGAGCGGCTCAACTCGCGAACCCACCTGTTCATTTTCGGCCTGTCGTTTCCCGACGCGCTTCATGGCTTCTTTGTCGGCGACCGCGCGCTGGTGATGAGCACGACCAACGGCGGCGAGAGTTTCATCAAGCGCCAGTTGCAGCGGCTTTTTCCGCAGGAGCTGGCCGACTACGCGCTGCCGTACGAGGAGCCGATTCTGTACAGTGCGAGTTTCCTCGACGTCGATCACGGATGGGTGGTCGGCGAGTTGGGGCGAATCTGGGCGACCGAAAATGGCGGCAAGAGCTGGGATGAGCAGCAGCAACCGCTGGTGGCGCAATGGAAACGTCCGCTCGGACCCGGCGACGATCCGCGCTTCGCCGATTTTATCCTGCCGACTTTATTCAGCGTCTCGTTCCGCGATCAAAAGCATGGCGCGGCGTGCGGACTCGAGGGATGGGTGGTGCAGACCGACGACGGCGGCAAGAGCTGGCGGTTTGCCCATCAGTCGGACCAGCCGGGCGCGGAGCCTGACACGCTGGTGCCGGGAGCGGTGCAGATTCCAGCGCGCGATCCGCTGTTCTCGATCGATCTGTTTGCCGGCGACCAGGGAATCACTACCGGACTGACGGGCGCCGTGCTGCGCCTTCAGTCCAACGGCGCATGGGCGCATGATCCGACCGTGCCCGCGATACCGTTCCCGCTCAGCCAGGTGCGGTTCTTCGACGCGCAGCACGGATGGATCGTCGGCTACGGCACCATCCTTTACACCGAGGACGGCGGCAAGACCTGGCGCTTGTGCCAGGGTTGAGCGCAAACGCGCGAGCACGGGGACTGCGGACAACGCAATGACCTGGTATCGTTTTGGTGAATGGATTCTGCGCCGGCGCTTCATCGTGTTGGGCGTCGTCGGCGCGCTCACCGTATTCTTCGGCTACTTCGCGGCGCAAACCCAACTCGTTACGAGCTTCGGCGAACTGCTTCCGCAGAACCATCCGTTCATCCAGGTCGCGCACAAGTACGACCAGTACTTCGGCAGCGTCAACAACGTCACGATCATGATCGAGGCGAAAGAGGGGACGATCTACAACACCGCGATCATCGGCAAAATAGTCCGGATGACGCGCGACATCGATCTCGTTTACGGCATCCAGCACGGCTCGGTGCGCTCGATCGCGACTTCCAGCTATTTCCGCCCGCTGGCCGGCGGCGTGATTCTCAATACCCCCGTGCTGCCCAACGGCGACGTTCCCAAGACCGCCGGCGAGCTGGAAGAACTCGAGAGCAACGTCCACAAAAATCCCGGCGTGATTTTCGGCCGCTTCGTCTCGCTCGACGACAAGGCGGCGGTGATCGAGGGCAGCTTCCTCGAGACGCGACTCGACTACACGCGCATCTTCGACGAGATTCGGCGTATCGTGGTGGACCCGGAGCGCGACGCGTCGGTGCATATCTACTACGGCGGACAGCCGATCCTGTACGGATGGGTGTATCACTACACGCCGGAATTTCTCTGGATTTTTGTCGCCACGGTGCTCGCCGTCTGGACCCTGCTCTATCTTTATTTCAGCGATTGGCGCGGTGCGCTGCGCCCGACGATCTCCGGCGTGATTTGCGCCATCTGGGGCCTCGGCTTCATCCGGCTGCTCGGCTTCGGACTCGATCCGCTGGTGCTCGTCATCCCGTTCCTGATAACCGCGCGCGCCGTCAGCCATTCAGTGCAGATGCACGATCGGTACTACGAAGAGTTTTACCGCCTGCGCGACAAGGAAAGGGCCATCCTGTCGTCGTTTTCCGAGCTGTTCGTTCCGTCGCTGTCGGGAATTCTGGCCGATGCGTTCGGCGTGCTCATCATCCTGCTCGTGCCGGTTCTGTTTCTGCAGAAACTCGCGATCACCGCGAGCTTCTGGATCGCCGCGATCATCGTGAGCGAGCTGATACTCAATCCGATCGTGTACTACTACCTCGACCCGCCGCGCATCGACGTGATCGAGCGCCGCGAGCATGGCTTCTTCAAACGAATGCTGCAGTCGATCGCAAGGCCGATGCTGGAAAGATCGGGCCGCATCGCCGCGTTCGCCGCCACGATCGCGGCGATCGCGATGTGCGCGTTCTTCTGGTCCGGACTCAGGGTCGGCGACCCGTCGTCTGAATCGCCCATTTTGTGGCCCGACTCGGCGTATAACCGCTCGATGGCCGCCATCCAGAGCGAGTTTGGCGCGATTGAGCAGTTCGTCGTTGTAGCGGAGCTCGCCCGGCGCGAATCGCTCAACGATCCCAAGCTGTACCACGTCATGGACGAGTACGAGCGCTACATGGAGCGCGATCCGGCGGTTGGGCGCACATTCTCGGTTGCCGATCTGCTGTCGAACGGCGGCTCCGCGCTCAGGGAATTCCAGCCCAAGTGGAACGTGCTGCCGACCACCACGCGCGAAACCGGACAGCTGCTCGGCGGATTGCTGGCCGGCGCGTCTCCGCTGTCGACCGCCTACATCATCACGCCACGGCGCGACGCCACCCAGATGACGGTGTATTCCAAGGATCGCGAGGGCGAAAACGTCCAACGAATCGTGTTGCGCACCCAGCGATTCTTCGACGAGCCCAAGCATCGCGTGCCCGGCGTGACGTTTTCGCTCGCCGCCGGAATAATCGGCGAGCTCGCCGCCGCCAATCAGGAAATCATCGACAATGATCTTTTGCTGAACGTACTCGCGTTCGCCACTATCTACATAATAATACTCATAACCTATCGCTCGTTCATGGCGGGACTCTATTTGCTATTCCCCCTGGCGCTCGCCAACGCTGCTATTAATGCCTACATGGGCGCACATAACATCGGTATCAACATTAATACTCTGCCGGTAGTCACTGTCGGCGTCGGATTTGGGATTGACTATTCCATCTACATAGTAAGCCGGATTATCGAAGAACTCGCCCTGGGCTGCGATCTCAAGCGCAGTACCTATACTGCTTTGATCACCTCGGGAAAGGCCGTCGCATTCACCGCGCTGACGCTGGTCGCGTCGGTTCTGTTCTGGTACTGGTCGAGCATCCGCTTCGACGCCGAGATGGGCCTGCTGCTGGCGGTCTGGATGTTCGTTTCGATGCTTGGTGCGATGACCATTCTGCCCGTCTTGATCGTGACTTTCGATCCCGCCTTCATCCGCCGCGAGAAGGAACGCGCAGTCGCATCGAGGCGCCCCGACCTGGAAAGCCGCACGCCGGCCGCATCTTCATCATCAACAACTCTCATGAATAATCTGATTGGGCGCCCGCGATGAAACCCGTGGTTCATTATCGATGAACTCAGGCCCCATGATCCGCGCCGAAGGTCTGCGCAAGCGTTACGGCCACCGCGTCGCGCTCGACGGCGTGTCGTTTACCGTCAACGCAGGCGAGATCGTCGGCCTGCTCGGTCCCAACGGCGCCGGCAAGACCACCGCGCTCTTGATTCTGTCGGGCGTGATCGCTCCGGACTCCGGCCGCGCCTCGATTGGCTCTTACGATCTCGCCACCGCGCCGCGCCTGGCGCGCCAGAGGCTGGGCCTGGTGCCGCAATCGCTCGCTCTTTACCCCACGCTCACCGCGCTTGAAAACCTCGTGTTCTTTGGACGGATGGAGGGGATGGCCTCGCGCGACGCTTTGAGCCACGCCCGCACTTTGCTCGAGGAAGTCGGGCTGGGCGATCGCGCTGACGACGTGGTAAACGAATTTTCCGGCGGCATGATGCGCCGGCTGAACATCGCGTGCGCAATGGTGCACTTTCCGGCGGCGCTCATGCTCGACGAGCCGACCGTCGGCGTCGATCCGCAATCGCGCGGGCGGATCTTCGCGATCGTCGAGGCGGCCGCGCAAGCCGGCGGCGCGATCCTCTACAGCACGCACTACATGGAAGAAGCAGAACGGCTATGCAACCGAATCGTGCTGATCGATCACGGGAAAATAGTTGCGCAGGGCACCGACCGGGAACTGATCGCATTGGCGGGAACCGAACCGCGGATCGAAATCTTGACCAAAAAAGCGCTGCTGCCCGGATGGTCCAATGGGATCGCGGGCGTCGGCGAACTGCCGGGGGATGCCCTCGACGGCTTCGCGGCTGCGCTCACGCTGCGCACGCTCGACCAGGTGCCCGACGTGATTCGCCGCGCCGGCGAGATTGGCGGCGAGGTCGTCGAGTTCCACGTCCATCGTCCCAATCTCCAGGACGCTTTCCTGAAACTCACCGGCCGCGCGCTTCGCGATACGCCATGAACATGATGCGTCCCACGACCAACGGCCGGGTTGCTTGAGGCGATGATGCTGCGCGCGGTGTGGCTGACGATCGGCAAGGAATTCCTGCTCATCCGGCGCGACCGCATCGGCTTGTTCATGCTGCTGGTCGCGCCTATCGCCGTCATCGCTGCCGCCGGTTTTTCGCTGGCGAAAATTTTTGGCGGTCGAACCGCTCCGCGCGGCGAATACTCGGTGGCCATTCTCGACGAAGACCACGGCGCTGTCGCGCGCGCGATCCTCGACGCAATCGCGCATCGGCCCGAGCTCTCCCTCATTCATTCTTCGAGCCGCCTCGACGCTCAGCAGACCGTCCGCGAGCGAAACTTGGCGGTGGTCGGAATAGTCATTCCTCCCGGAACAACCGACGCGATCGGACACGGCCGCGGCGCGCAGCTCATTCTCTATACCGACCCGGTCAAGTACCTGCAGACCACGGAGATCGAGCTGACGCTTTCGGAGTTGTGCCGGAAAATCAGCGCCGGCGCCGCCGCCGAGGCGCGGATACAGGCCGCCGAACAAACTCGCAACTTGACCCGTCAGATCGAGCAAGCGCGCGAGTCCGTCGCGCAAGCCCGCGCCGGAGCCGCGCGCCTCGCCGCCGCGGCTGCTGCATCGCGCGCTGCGCTCGCGGCGCGGATTCGCGCGCAGTTCGAGGCTGCTTTGACCAACGCGCGCGATAAAACCAAAGCCGCGCTCGACGCCGAGTTGAATCGGATCCAGCGCAAGATCGACGCCGACGCCGCCGCGCAGCAGGCGAAACTCAATGAGCTCGAGGATTATTTGAAGCGCCTCGACATCGCGCACGCCCAGTTCGAGACCTGGTTCGGCCAACTCAAGCAGCTTGCCGGCAGCCACGCCGCCGACATCCCGCCGCCGCCGGCCATCCCGACTCTGCCGGCCGATCTGGATCTCGGCGCAATCAAGCTCGAAGCCGGCGCGGAGATCAAGGATGCCCGGGCCAGGCTCGAAAGCGCGCTCACGGTTGCGCCGATCGATCTTAATCTGCCCGAGCTGCCGGCGATGCCAAAAATCCCGCCCGTCAACATTCCTGTCCTGCCTCGAATCGATTCGAGCCGCGCGATTCCCGGCACGCTCGGCTACACCGAGGTCGATCTGGCCGGCCGGGAAATCGGTGCGGTCGCGGGATTCAACGCGTTCGATCTCCAGGTGCCGGGTTTCGCCGTGACCTTTCTTTTGATCGGAATGTTGATGGGCGTGTCGTTGGCGCTGATCGACGAGCACGATTGGGGCACGCTCGAACGCCTGCGCTCGGCGTCGGCGCCGCTGTGGACTACGCTCAGCGGAATGTTGCTTGCCCGCTTCGTGGTCGGCTTCATCCAGATGGCGGTGCTGTTCGCCGCCGGATACGCGCTGTTCGGAATTTCGCTCGGCCGCACGCCGGCCGCGCTGATGATGCCCGCCGCGGCGATCGCTTTCGCGGGCGCGGCGTTCGGATTGGTCGTTGCCGGAGTGGGGCGGACGCGCGACGCCGTTCTGCCCGTGGGCGCAATTGTGATCATGACAATGGCGGCGATCGGCGGATGCTGGTGGCCGATCGATTTCGAACCCGCCTGGATGCAGCAGCTCGCCCTCGCGCTGCCGACCACGTGGGCGATGCGCGCCTTTAACGATTTGATGATCCGCAACCTCGCCGCGTCGAGCGCGCTGGTTCCGGCCGCGGTCAACTTCGGATTCGGAATTATCTACACTGTGGTAGGCATCGCAATCGCGCGTCGGCGTTTCGGCTGATCGCACTAAAATGGAGCACTTGCCAATTGAAAAAATCCGCAACTGAGTTTCACGCCGTCCTCACGCACGCACTGATTGCGATGGCCGGCGCATTCGCGCTGATTGCTTTCGGACCGTGCGCTGCCGGCGCAGCCACGATGCGATTCAAGATGGACGTTGACCGCAGCACGGTAAGCGTGTCGGTCGCGGAACCGGCCGCCTTCATCCGCGGCAGCGCCACCGGGACGTTTCGCATAATCGACGGCGCGGTGAGCGCCGATCCCGCCAACATCCCGGCCAGCGCGAAGGCGAGGATACTGATCGACGCGACCAGCTATCGCAGCGATAATGCGTCGCGCGATCGAGCCGTCACCGAAAAATCGCTCGAGGCGGACAAATTTCCCACCATCGGATTCGAGAGCAACAGTGTCGTCGGCGTCGTGATGACCAGTGGCCACGAAGGCACCGCGATAGTATCCGGCTTCCTTACCCTTCACGGCGAAGCGCATGCCATGACCATGTCTGTTCATGCGACGCTCGGCGCAGATGGCGTCTTCACCGGCGACGGCGAAGTGAAGTTCAATTATGAGGAGTTCGGCGTCAAGGTCCCCGGCGTTCTGTTTGGCGCGATTCTGGCCGGCGATGAGGCGACGGTTCGCTTTCACATCGTCGCGGTCAATGCCGCAACGCCCGCTCCGGGCGCCTCGCCCGCCGCGGCGACTGCGCCTTCGCAGGCAACTTACTAATGGTTTTCGGCAGCCACCAGCGGGCGGCGCTATGGCAGCCAATCGCAAAGATGCTAGGTTTCCCAACGTACCGGGAGTTCTCAGCAGCGAGAGAGGGAAAGGAGCCTGCAGCGTCACATGTCATTCAACGAATACGCTTCCTTCGACGGCCTGGCCCTGGGCCGCATGGTGCGCGAGCGCAAGATTACGCCGGCCGAGCTGATGGACGCGGCTATTGCGCGCGCGGAAAAACACAACGCGAAGCTCAATGCGATCGTTTTCAAGGATTACGATCGCGCGCGCGCCACGGCGCGTACGCACGAGGCCGGTGCTGTGCCGTTCGCGGGCGTGCCGATGCTGCTCAAGGACATTCTGGGCGACTGCGCCGGAATGCCGACGCGCTCGGCGTGCGCGTTCATTCCGGCCACGCCGATGCCGGCGGACTCGGAGGTGGTAGCCCGCTACAAGCGCGCGGGCTTCATCCCGTTCGCCAAGACCAACGCGCCTGAATTGGGAATTCCCCCCGTAACCGAATCGCGTCTTTACGGGCCGGCGCATAACCCGTGGAACCTCGAGCGTACGCCGGGCGGATCCAGCGGCGGCTCAGCCGCGGCGGTCGCGGCAGGAATCGTGCCGGTCGCGCACGGCAACGACGGCGGCGGCTCGATTCGAATCCCCGCAGCGTGCTGCGGATTGGTCGGACTCAAGCCGACGCGCGGACGTATCTCGCTCGCGCCGACTCTCGGCGACGTTCTCGGCGGCTTGGCGGTCGAGCATGTGTTGACCAGAACCGTCCGCGACAGCGCGGCGGCACTCGACGCAACCGCGGGTCCGATGCCTGGCGATCCATACTTCCCGTCGCCGCCTATCCGCCCCTATCTGCAGGAAGCGTCGACGCCGCCCAAGCGGCTTCGAATCGCGTTCTCGGCCGTGAATCCGCTGGGCGGCGCCATTCATCCGGACTGCATCGAGGCCACACAGCGAGCGGCAAAGCTGTGCGCGGAACTCGGACACGAGGTCGAAGAGGCGGTGCCGCAACTCAATTACCAGATGCTCGCGCAGCTCTTCGAAACCGTTTATGCGGCGGGAGTGGCGCTCTCCATCGAGGCGACGCGCATGCTGACCGGCGCCGAGCCGACGCCCGACAAGTTCGAGACCTTCACGTGGAACCTGTACGAGCGCGGGAGGCAGGTGTCGGCGTCGCAATATCTGATTGCGCAGGCGATGCTCCAACAGGCCGCGCGTCAGTTTGCGACATTCTTCGAATCACACGATCTGTTCCTGACGCCCACTTTGGGTCAGCCGCCGCTGCGGATCGGCACTATCGACTTCATGAGTCCGGCCACGAAGCTGCTCGACGAGATTGCGAACTTTGCGATTCCATGCCCCGTGTACAACATCACCGGGCAACCGGCGATCTCGCTGCCGCTCTATTGGAATCGCGAGGGCTTGCCAATCGGAGCGATGTTCGGTGGGCGCTACGGCGACGAAGCGACGCTGATCCAGCTCGCGGGCCAGCTCGAACAGGCACAGCCGTGGATCGGTCGTAAGCCGCCGGTTTGGGATTGAATGTTCAGATACGCGCGCGGCCGGGTCGGAAAGATCTGACGCGTTGAAATTACGATCCGAACTCGGAACCAGCAGGGAGCTTCCCGCCGAGATGGTGCGCGCATCGCCAAAGATTCATCGGGCGATTCTGGCCGCCGCTGCATGCGTGCTTTGGTTCGGCGCGTCCAAGCCGGTTGCGGGGGCGGCGACGACGGCCGCCTGTTCGGCCTCCGAATCGAGCGGCGAATATTGCGTGGGCGCATCCAAGCGCGAAATCACGCCGACCTCGCCGGTCTATCTCGGGGGTTACGGCTTCGGTCCTGTCAGGCGATCGACCGGGGTCCGGAGCCCCATCTACGCGCGTGCAATCGCGATCTCGCGCGGTGAACGGACCGTGGTTTTCTGCGCGATCGACACGCAAGGGCATTTTCTCGCCTACCAGGGGGACGACGCACCGTATGGCTCTGCGGACATCCGCCGGCGCGTGTCGAAAGACACAGGCATTCCCGAAGGCGCCATGATCATCGCCAGCACGCACGATCATTCCGGACCCGACGACATTGGAGTATGGGGTGGCGTACCAGCGGAATACTTGAAGTTCGTTGCCGATCAGACAGTCGCCGCAATCGAATCTGCCATCCGCGCCGAACGGCCGGCATCGCTGTACTCCGGCGAAATCGATACCGCGCCGTCCCATCTCCTGAGAAGCATCCTCCCCGGGTATCCGCTCGACACCAAGCTGCGCGTGCTGTTCGCCAAGGGTTCCGACGGCGCGCCGTTCGCGACGCTGATCAACTTCAGCGCGCATGTCACCGCGCTTGGCAAGGACAATACGCTGATCTCGCCCGATTGGCCCGCCGCGGCTGTGGGAGCCGTCGAGAAGGCCAATCCCGATTCGACGGCGCTCGTGATGGTCGCCTCGGTCGGGCGCACCCAGCCCGATCTGAACGCGATCGGAGCACGCGGGCCATTGGCAGCCGAAAGCTACGGCGCAACCGTCGCCAGGCTCGCCCTCCAAGCGGAGGCGGATGCGGTGAAAATCGACGGCCCGATCGCGACCGCCGAAACAATCCTCGAAGAGCCGGCCGACAATCCTGTGCTGGCGGGCCTGATGATCAACGGAAGGGCCGGTGTCGATCGCGTGATGCGCTCGAACCGCGAACCCTATATGGCGGACAACAAAAGCAACATACGCACGCTGGTGGGCGCGGTGCGAATCGGCACGCTCTTCTTTGCCGCGGTGCCGGGCGAGTCTTTTCCCGAAACGCAACTCACGATGGAAGCGCGCGTGACCGCGCAAGGGCACTACCTCTTCTCGCTTGCCGAGGATCAGCTCGGCTACGATCCGCCGCCTTACGAGATGGGCATCGTTGAGTACGTAAGCCCACTCGACGAGGGACTGTTCATCATCAATCCTCATTTCGGCACCGACGTTACGCGCACGCTGCTGGCCCAAGCACGCGAACTGGGCTTCCCCGTCTCCGACACAAGCTACACCGGCGATGAGGGCCGGGAAGCACGCGGCCCGGCCGATTCAATCGAGGGGATAATCGGCAGCGCGGAGGAACCGATCGTCAGGCCGCTTATCCTGCTGACGCTCTGGCTGGGATACGACCGCTTTCACTAAGCAGGGGTGACCCCTGCACCCAATGTTAAGGCCGCGCTCCGTTGTCGCGCGCGGCCACTGCCGCGGGCGCGGTCTCTTAATACTGGCAGCCGTGCCAACGGCCAGGGGTGACCCCTGCACCCGATGCTAAGAAAAGATGCGGCCTGACGGCCTGTTAGAACTTTTTTTGTGTCATCCTGAGCGCAGCGAAGGAACCCGGTTCCTTCCTGGCCTCGCCTCACGCGGGACGAGGCCGACGCGCGTCCGATGGCGTTGCAATTACGGCGCATTTTGCGAAACAGGGGTTATTTCCTAGGATCCAGAGACGAATGTTTCACGTGAAACGTTTTTAGTTCAGGAGAACGAAAGACGAATCGCGCTTTCCGATTCCGTCATCCCGAGCGAAGCCGAGGGACCCCGGATCCGCGAACATTCGCGCGCAGCAGCTTTCGCTCAGAATGATGGTATGGACCGCGCTTTGCTGCTAAGCCAGACCCTTCAGCAACCTTTTTACAACCAGCGCTGGCTTCCTCAACTCGTGCTCCCAGATTCTGACCACCGCCCAGCCGTCGCGAGCAAGCAGCCGGTTAACGGTACGATCGCGCCTGCGGTTGGCTTGAAGCTTGAGTTCGAGCGAAGCTTCCTCTTTTGTCATTTCGAGCGCCATCCTCAGCGCGAGAAATCCCGGGCGCGGATTTGGCTCGGAAAGGGTAAGAAGGTACGGCAGCGCTCAGAAACGCAGCGGAAAAATCCGGGACTTCTCGCTACGCTCGGAATGACAAAGTGGAAGACGCGCGCTTGAAACCCCGGATGGTATGGTACCCATCTGATGGAGTACGCCAGCTATGCGCGCCTCTTGGATCCGTGGTCCAGCATTCCGAGGCGGGTTGCACAGTTTTCGCACACCAGCGCCCGCGATGAATCCCACTCCTCTATCTCATCGCCGATTAACGGCTGGTAGAAATCGCGGAACACCACCATTACGATCCGGCCGCACGGAGTGCCGCCAAAGCTTTCGGCTTTGCAGCGGATTACCGAAGCCCAGCCTTCAACCAGTGTTTCGACGTGCTGCGCCACCTCGGCAGCCGATTTGAAGTCACCCGCTTGCTTCTCTCTCATTGTCGCTTCTCCTCTGCACGGCTGTAAAACGAGGCGCGCCACAACTCCGCATGGAGATCCAGTTTGAGTTCCAGCGGCGGCGAAATCGTAAAAATACGCGGTTCCCTCGCGAACAAGTGGACCCGATAGATGCACCAGTCCTCAGGGCGCTCCTTTGCGACGTCACACTCATTGCGGGTCAGGAAGAAAGGGGTGCGCGCGGATCCGTTGGTGGTTTTCACCTCCAGCAATCGCTCTCCTCCGGTCGTATTGAACGAAAGGACATCATAGCCTGCGCCATCGCCTTCTTCCGCGGCGACCCATCGCACCCTCTGGCTTAGGTCTGAGCGGCCAACTGCAGCGAGTCGTCGGCGCTCAAGATTGTAGACAAACTCTTCGCCGGCCTTGCCAAGAGAACGATTGCGATGATCGCGCGCGACCGGATCAAATTTCCGGACAAGGCGCTTTAAACCCTCTGGAATCCGCTCAGGAACTGATACGAGCGGTGGCGGCGCGACAAAGATTTCAGTTGGCAATGCCGGCGGTGTCGGTGAAATTGGGACAGATTCGAGAACATCGGAGTGCTTCGTGAGGTAACGGTCAATCGCATCGAAGATCGCGCTTTGGTAGTTCCTCTTGGGTCTGTAGCCGGGAATCCACGGCAGGCCCAACTCATCCAACACCGCCGAAATGTTCTGGTACTTAAATTCGATGGAATGGTGCGTCCGGCCTATCCGAGCCATGAGGCCCTTGCTGTGGCTGGATTTGACGTACCGCTGTCCAGAAAGGTTGGCCGCCAGCATGGCGAAATAGTCGGCGACAATCGCATCGAGTTCATCGCTCTGCCAATGCGTCCCAAACTTTGCTTTGGAAGCCATTTCTCTCCCGTCATGATCTTCAAGACACTCTTGGCGCGTTATCCGACGTGAACTGGCACGCAGCCGAATTGTTTAAGCTGCTTCACGAACTCTTTGGCTTCGGCCAACGATTTGCAGGGCCACACCCAATGCTCGCCATTTTCATCTTCGTAATAGATTTCTAGAGCCATAGCGGACAAAGCCTCACACGCACCGACACCCTGCGCTTTCGAACGCCAGCCGCGTCCCGCCGATTCCGCAGAACAGGTCGATGAAGGTCGGTTGCGCGAAGTTTGCTGATCCCATCGCCTCTTAGGTGCCCCTGTACCTGAGGATCGGAAGAATCTTTGTTGGCGGCCACCACTCCACGATTTGTATTCTCGTCTTTGCTCACGGCATTGCAAGGCGCAGATTGGGCCGTTGCCTGCGGCACTGATGCGGACCGCTTCGCCATTCACCCTCACCTTGTCCCGCTGCGCTCGGCCGCCGTGTGCTCGTGGCACGTCCCGTGAAATAACGGGCGAGGCAAGAGCCGGGATTCTTCGCTACAGCAGCTTTCGCTCTAGAATGACACAACAGCAGAGCACATCAGTTTCCCCCTGAAAAAGTTCTAACAGGCCGTCAGGCCGCATCTTTGTTTTAATATTGAGTGCAGGGGTTACCCCTGCCCAAGGATGCGCGAAACCCACGGTGGGTTTCGCATACAATTAAGTTCTCACTTTTGCTATTCTGCGCGCGTCTGGGAGAGTCAGTGCAATGAGTACTCTGCAAGAGGCGTTCGTCCCGGACGAGCGCACCATCTTCGATTGGATCGAGACCGTCTTTGCCCGCGGCGTGCGGCGGCCCGGGTATGCGGCCGATCGATGGACCGAGAATTTCTGCCGCGAAAAATTCCTCCAATTCGGACTGGAGCAGGTCCGGCTCGAGCCCGTGACGCTGCCTTACTGGGAGCCGCTCGAGTCGGCGATTATCGTGCGTGCGGATGGCCGCGAGTCGCGCATCCCATGTTTCTCCCTGCCGCATTCGGCGGCGACCGACGGTGACGGTCTCGATGCACCGCTCGTCCAGTGGCGTGACGAAACGCCCGGCGCCGTCCGTGGCGCGCTCGCTCTGGTCGATGTGCCGCTGATGCGTGCTCCGGCGGATCTTCCCCTGATGCTCGCAGGCGCCGTGACACGCGAAGCCGATACCAGTTGGCGCCGATACGATCCGGCTGGCACTCTTGCCGGGGCAACCCAGGTGCTGCCGTTCAGCCATCAGTTGATGGCAGTTATGGACGCATCGATCGCGGCAGGGGCGGTGGGATTCGTAGGGGTGCTGAGCGATTACCCCGGCGACTCGAACCGGTACTACGTCCCCTACGATGGCGTAGCCCGCGCGATCCCCGGAGTCTGGATCAGCGGCAGCGACGGCGCGCGACTGCGGCAGCTGTGCGACGCGGGTCGCGTGCAGGTCACGCTGATCAGCCGCGCGATCCGCCACGACATCACCAGCTATAACGTCGTTGGCGAAATCCCGGGCGCCGACGACGACAGCGTCATCGTCGGCTCCCATCACGACGGCCCGTGGGCGTCCGCCGTCGAGGACGCGTCAGGCGTATCGATGGTCCTGGCGCAGGCCAGCTACTGGTCGCGCATCGCGCCGGCCGAGCGCCCGCATCGCCTGGTCTTTCTCCTCAACGCGGGGCACATGGCCGGCGGGGCCGGAGTACACGCGTTCATCGACCGGCACAGGACGGAACTGGCTCGCGTGGTGCTCGAAGTCCATCTCGAGCACGCCGCCATCGAGATGGTCGAGCGTGACGGTGGCCTGGCAGCTTCCGGACATCCGGAGCCGCGCTGGTGGTTCACGAGCAGGCTCGCATCGCTCGAGGCTATCGTGCGCGAGGCGATCGTCGCCGAGCAGCTCGAGCGGTCGCTGATCCTGCCGCCCGAAGTCTTCGGCCCATCACCGACCACCGACGGCGGCCCCTTTCATCTTGCCGGCGTGCCGCTGGTCAACTTCCTGACGGCGCCCTTCTACCTCTTCGACGCGATCGACACGCTCGACAAGATTCATCGCCCGAGCTTGGCGCCCGTCACCCGTGCCGCTATCCGCATCATTGCGTCAACTCACGGGGTGAGTGCGGGCCGTTGGCAGGGGCAGGGGTGACCGCACGCGCGCGGCGCGCGTGCAGTGGGGAAGGGGGGAAATCACTTAATTGTATGCGGAACCCACCGTGGGTTCCGCACCTCCTTGGGCAGGGGTGACCCCTGCACCCAGTGATAAGAGAAAAGAGAAGATGCGGCCTGACGGCCTGTTAAAAGGGGTTAGGGGAGAGTGAAAAGTCCGATTACAGCGCGCCGGGTTTCCCTTTCTTGATACTGGCCAGCCGTGCCAACGGCGGATCGCTCGCCTCGATAACGCGGCGCAACTAGACTTGGCGCATGCGGGGGTTCACTTCATGAGCGCCGATCGCGCCCACGTTGCCGCCAATACCGATCGCTTCTCGGGTTTCGCCGAACTCTACGACAGGTACCGGCCGAGACCGCCCGAAGTCATCGTAGATCTCCTGACGCAGCTAGCCGCAAAGCCGCGGCCCGTGGTCGTCGATCTCGGCAGCGGCAGCGGGCTTTCGACCCTCATCTGGACGCGATGCGCATCCGAGGCCGTCGGGGTCGAGCCCAATGCCGACATGCGCGCGCAGGCTGATGAGCGCCGCGTGGCCGACTCCGGTGCGGGCACGGTCAGGTTCATCGAGGGGCTCTCGACCGCGACCGGCCTTCCCGACCGATACGCCGACATCGTGACTTGTTCGCAGTCGCTGCACTGGATGGAGCCGAACGCCACATTCGCCGAGGTTGCGCGCATTTTGCGCGACAACGGGGTGTTTGCCGCTTACGACTGCGACTGGCCGCCGACGCTCAACGCTGAAGCCGAACAGGCCTACAACGCATGCCGAGCAAAGGCGGAGGCGCTCGAGCGCTCGCGACGCCTCGCGCCCGAGGTCCATCAGTGGAACAAGGGCGGGCATCTGGAAAGGATCAGGCAGAGCGGGCGGTTCCGTTACGTGAAGGAGGTCGTGCTTCATCACGTCGAGAGCGGAGGCGCGGAGCGGCTGGTCGGGCTCGCGCTCAGCCAAGGCGAGATCGCTACGCTGCTCAAGCACGGCATCGGCGAGGATGAGATCGGGATCACCGCGTTGCGTGAGGCGGCGCGCCACGCGCTCGGCGACGCTGTCGTGCCGTGGTTCTGGAGCTACCGGCTCAGAATTGGAGTGAAATGACCCAGCGCGCGCACGCGCGCAGTAGGGAAGGGGGAATCACTTTATTGATGCGGAACCTGTCTTAGCCGCGAAGGGTCGTCGCGCTCGATCGAACGCGCGCGCTAGGAATTGGCCCCAATGCCCCAGTGCAGAGCGTTACGAATCAGCGTCTGGTATTCCGGGGTCTCCCACGAGCCGCGGAAAACCATTGGAGTAGTTCCTGAAGGCTCGACGCTCGAATCGACAAACGGCTGAACGTTGCTTATCGGCGAGTGACAGTGGCCGAGCGCGATGTAGGTCACTCCCCCCATCCCGGTCTCGCGCGTGTATCCGAGCACGCGGGTTTTGCCGTCGGGCATCAGCGAAGTATCGTGGTCGTAGACGAAACCGAATCCGGGCGGCGATGGGTCTTTTTCGAGCAGAGTCGTGAGCAGCACATGGCTGTTGGCGGGGTCCTGAAGCTCAATGAGATAGAGTTCGTCCATGACATCGAAGGATGCCGGCAGGCCCTGAGTAAGGGCATGCTCGCGATCGGCTACGTCGACGCGAAACTTGCGCACCGGGGGATGATTGAGAAAAAAGCAGCCAAGCGTGTCGTGATAACTGCCCTTCACCATTTTTCGGACGTAACGCTTCCCGCCCACTGGCGCAGCCTTTCCGCCGCTGGTGCCGTGAAGCGCGAGCCATCGGCCTCCCGCTTCGAGCCAGTTGCGAATGAAATAATTCTGTTCGTCACTGGGATACGGCCCGGCGACATAGGTGATCATCAACCGGCTGCCGGGCAACCATTTCGCGATATCGGCGAAATCATTGCCGCTGGTCGTAAGCACCTGCGAGTTCTGTTGCAGAAGGCCCAGGATGCGCAGCCGCACGAAATCCATGTCATGGCCGGCGAAGGAACCAGGAGGAAATCCTCCCGTGATAAGATGGACTCGAATCGGGGTTGTCATCTTGGGATGGATTATAGCGGAGGAACGCCCGCCGCCGCACTCTTATCGACGCGCGACAATTGTGCGAATTCGTACTAGATCATCAGCGAGGCTGATGCCGCTGACGGCAAACTGATTGGAGGAGATGCGCGATGAAGGCTGCTGTCTATTATCAAAACGGTGGTCCGGAGGTTCTCAAGTACGAGGATGTTCCCGATCCCGTATGCCATCCGAAAGGCGTTGTGATCCGCGTCGAGGCGGTGAGCATCGAGGGCGGCGACACGCTCAATCGTTGGCATGGAGCACTGCTCACCAAGCCGCATGTGGTTGGCTACCAGGCCGCTGGCGAGATTGTCGAGGTTGGTTCGCAGGTGACCAACCTGCGGGTCGGCCAGAAGGTAACTACCGTTTACAACTTCGGCTCTCACGCCGCGCTGCGAGCGGTGCCGGCCCGCAACGCATGGCCGGTCCCAAAAGGATTCGACGTCAAGCTTGCGGCAGCGATCCCCGTGCCGTTCGGCACCGCCGACGATTGCCTGTTTGAGTACGGCCGGCTCAAGGCGGGAGAAACGGTTCTGGTGCAGGCGGGCGCGAGCGGTGTCGGCGTTGCCGCAATTCAGCTCGCCAAGCGGGCAGGCGCGACAGTGCTCGCGACAGCATCGAGCGATGAGCGGCTGGAACGGCTGAAGCCGCTCGGCCTCGATCATGGGATCAACTACCGGACCGATGACGTCGTAAAGTCGGTCATGAAAATTACCAATCAGAGGGGCGTCGATCTCGTTGTTGACCCGGTCGGCGGCGCGACCTTGCAGGGCAGCCTTCTATCGCTTGCCTATCGCGGCCGCGTCTCGATGGTCGGCGCGGCGGGACGCGAACCGATGACGGTGGACGTCTCCCCGCTGATGGCAGGCAACCGCTCTTTGACGGGAGTTTTTCTGGGTGCCGAAATTGGCACCGAGCGCGTGCACAATATGATCCAGCGCCTGATCGACGAGATCGCCAGAGGCGAATTCAAGGTCGTGATCGATCGAACCTTCCCTCTATCGGAGGCCGCGGCAGCCCACGCTTACATCGAGAGCCGGCAGGCAGTGGGCAGGGTTCTTCTGATCCCTTAGGCTCACAATTTTCGCGGATTCAGTTCGCGAAGAATGCCGGCGGCTGGAATCGCGCTGAAGCTGTCGATAGGGCCATTTCCTGAAAGCCGCGGGTCCGTGCAATAGTCGCAAATTAACGGCGTCGCATAGCGATTAGAAACCCGTTGTCGGAGTTCGCCGCGCGACGAGAGTTTTGCTAGGAGCATGGTCCATGGCAGATCCCGATTTCAGTCAGTTCAAACTCGTGCCGAAAGGCCATTCGTTCGAAGAATTCCACCAAGGCCAGGTTTTCGAGCATCATTGGGGGCGCACGATAAACGCCGGCGACAATTCGATTTTCACCACCGCGACGCTCGCGCATTGCCCGCTGTACTTCAACGCCGAGTATGCCCGCGCGCACGGTCATCCCGACGTGGTGGTTAATCCGATGCTGGTCGCGTGCACGGTGGTCGGCATTTCGGTCGAGGATTTGAGCGAAGCGGGCGGACCGTTTCTCGGCATCAACGGGTTGGAATTTCACCGCCCGGTCTATCCGGGCGATACGCTGACCGCGCGCAGCACCGTCATCTCCACGCGCGAATCCGCAAGCCGCGGCAACTTCGGAATCGTCACGTGGCGTACCGAAGCCCGCAATCAGCGCGATGAACTCGTCATCAGCTACGAGCGGACGAACCTGGTCGCCAAACGCAGAGGAGCGCCACAGTGAGTTACATGACCGACGAGCGGCGGATGATTCAGCAGGCGGCGCGCGATTTCGCCATGAACGAAGTTCTGCCGCTTGCGAACAAGCTCGATCCCGAACAAGGCGATATCCCGATGTCGTTGCGGGACAAGCTTGCCGAGATGGGCTACTTCGGAATCGTCATCCCGGAGGCGTATGGCGGACTTGGCCTGGGGGCGTTCGAGTACGTGCTGATCACCGAAGAACTCGCGCGCGCATGGATGAGCGTCGCCAGCATAATCGCGCGCGGCAACGGACTCGGCGGCGGTTTCACGGCGGAGCAAAGGCGCCAATATCTGCCGCGGATGGCGCGTGGAGAATTCCTCGGCGCGGCTGCGCTGTCGGAGGCAGAGGCGGGCTCAGATCTCGCCAACGTCTCGTGCAAAGCGACCCGCGACGGCGATGGCTGGATGCTGAACGGCAGCAAAATGTGGTGCACGTTTGCCGACGGCGCGGATTTCATCTCGGTGCTGGCGCGCACCAAGCAACCGTCCGATCCACACCGCCGCCACGAAGGCATCAGTCAATTCCTCGTCCTCAAAGAACGCGACAAGTTTCCGCCGGGGCTGACGGGTTCGCCGATTCGCAAGATCGGCTACTTCGGCTGGAAGACGTGGGAGCTGCACTTCGACAACTTCAAGCTGCCGGCCGACGCGTTGCTCGGCCGCGAGCGCGAAGACCGCGGCGAGGGCAAGGGATTCTACGGCGCGGTCAGCGGACTCGAGGTCGCCCGGGTGCATACCGCGGCGCGAGCGATCGGGCTTGCACGCGGCGGACTCGAAGACTCATTGGCATACGCGCAGACGCGGGTCCAATTCGGGCAGCCGATCGGAGAATTCCAGGCGATTCGCTTCAAGCTGGCCGAGATGGCGACCGAGATCGAAGCCGCGCGCCAGTTGACCCACTTTGTCGCCACCGAAATTGACGGCAGGCGGCGATGCGACAAGGAGGCTTCGATGGCGAAGCTGTTCGCCTCCGAAATGTCCGAGCGCGTCACCAGCGAGGCGATTCAGATTCACGGCGGCTACGGATACACCAAGGACTTTCCGCTCGAGCGCTACTGGCGCGACGCGCGTCTGACCAAGATTTTCGAGGGAACTTCCGAAATCCAGCTGCGGATTATCTCCGATCGTCTGCTGCCGAGAGCGAGAAGGTGAAAAGGTAAAAAATGAGCGCATCGATCTCGAAGCTGACCGGCGCCGGCAATTACTTCGAAGACTTCGAAGTCGGCGCGAAATTGCGTCACGCACGCGGCACCACCATCGGCGAGGTCGAAAATCAGATGCTCACCAAGCTCGTGCTGAACACCGCCGACAGCCACTACAACGAGCATCGCATGCGCTCGACGCAATTCGGCCAGCGGCTCGTCTTCGGGTTGGTGACCGGCTCGGTGTGCATCGGGCTGGCGACGCAGGACACGGGCGAAAATGCGCTCGCCGAACTCGGCTTGACGGGAATCAGGTTCACCTCGCCGGTCTTTCATGGCGACACGCTGTACGCCTATAGCGAAGTTCTTGAAAAGCGCGACGCCGATCGCGCCGACGCCGGCATCGTCCGCTTCAAGCATTGGGGAACCAAGCATGACGGGACGATCGTCTTCGAAGGCGAGCGCACGGTGCTGATCAAGCGACGCTCGCATTGGGGCAATCGTTGAACGCGCGCACGGGGCCGTTGTCGGATGTTCGCATCCTCGATCTGACGCAGGCGCTGGCCGGTCCGTACTGCACGATGCTGCTGGCTGACCTTGGCGCCGACGTGGTCAAGGTCGAGCCGCCCGGCGGCGACATGAGCAGAAGCATCGGACCGCATCCTGCCGATCGAAAGGGCTGTGACTACGGCGGTTACTTTGCCAGCGTCAATCGCAACAAGCGCAGCATCGTGCTCGACATCAAGACCGACGCCGGCCGCGCCGCGCTTTTCAGGCTCGCGAAGACGGCGGACGCGGTCGTCGAGAATGCGAAGGTCGGCGTGATGGATCGCGCGGGAATCGGCTACGAGCGGCTGCGCGAAATTAATCCCGCCCTCGTCTATGCCGCGATTCGCGGCTTCGGAGATCCGCGGACCGGCCTGAGCCCGTATGCGGATTGGCCCGCGTTCGACATCGTTGCGCAAAGCATGGGCGGGTTGGTCGCCGTCACGGGTCCGCAAGGCAGCGCCGGCTACAGAGCCGGCCCCGCGGTCGGCGACATCTATCCCGGCACGCTGGCCGCGCTTGGAGTGGTGTCGGCGATTCATGCAGCGCGTCGGACCGGGCAGGGACAATTTCTCGACGTAGCGATGTACGACGCGGTTCTCGCCCTGTGCGAAATGATCGTTTACAGCTACGCGGGCGCCGGCGTCATCAGGGAACCGGCCGGCAACGGGACCCCGGTGCTGTGTCCATTCGATATTTTTCCCACGCGCGACGGCGCCGTCGCCATCGCGGCGCCCGGCGAGAATCATTGGAAGATTCTGTGCGATGCGATCGGCAGGCCCGAGCTTGTGAGCGACGACCGCACCCGCAACGGCAGGAGGCGAGTCGCAAATGCCGATTTCGTGCGCGGCCTTATCTCGGAGTGGACGAAAGCGCATAGCACGCGCGAAATCGTAGCCGCGATCGGCGGCAAGGCGCCGGTTGGCCCGGTCAACAGCGCCAAGGATATCTTCGAGGATCCGCATCCGAGGGCGCGCGGCATGCTGATCGAGGTAGAACAGCCGGGCGACAATCCTCCACTGGTGCTGGCGGGATGTCCGATCAAGCTGACGGGTACGCCGTCGGGGATTTACGCGCGCGCGCCGCGCTTGGGCGAAAATACCGAGCAGATACTCGCTGAGGCGGGAATATCAATCGCGCACAAGGAGCAATCATGACGCTTCGACTAAGACGTTCCGAACTTTCGACGCCGGCTTCGAGTCCCAAAATGTTCGAGAAGGCGATGGGGACCGCGGCCGACATGGTTTTCCTCGATCTTGAAGATGCCGTCGCGCCGTCGCAGAAAGAGGCGGCGCGCAAGAACGCCATCGAGGCGCTCCGCAATCTCGATTGGGGCAAAAAGATTCGCGCCGTGCGCGTCAACGGTGCGGACACGCACTGGGCGCATGACGATGTGATCGAAGTTGTCGAGGGCGCGGGTGACAAGCTCGATATCATAATCGTCCCGAAGCCGAAGGCGCCGCGCGACATCTGGTTCTTCGACACGCTGCTGACCCAGCTTGAGACCAAGCTCCATCTGAAGAACAAGATCGGCCTCGAGGCGCTGATCGAAGAAAGTGCGGCGCTCGCCCGCGTCGAGGAAATTGCCGCGTCGTCGCCGCGGCTGGAGGCTCTGATCCTCGGCTTCGGCGATCTTTCGGCGAGCCAGGGCATGCGCTTCGGCGTCGCGTCCGATCCGGCAAATCGATATCCCGGCGATATGTGGCATCATGCGCGCGTCCGCATGATCACCGCGTGCCGTGCCAACGGCATCGACGCAATCGATGGACCCTTTGGTAACTTCAGGGATCCGGAAGGCTATCGGCGCGAGGCCACCTGGGCGGCGACGCTTGGCGCGGTCGGCAAGTGGGCAATACACCCGAGCCAGATCGAAATCGCCAACGACGTGTTCGCGCCGACGCCGCACGAAATTGAAACCGCGCGCAAAATGTCCGAGGCCTACCAGGCCGCCACGCGCGAAGGCGCGGGCGCTGCCGGCGCGGGCGGGATGCTCATTGACGCGGTCGCGGTGCGAATCTTCGAAGGCGTGCTGGAACGCGCTCGTCTGACCGGTCGCGCCTAGGCTTCGCGCCGCGTCACGCTGACTTTGCGGTCACGCTGACTTTGCGCGACCGCGCCGCATTTGCGCAGCCTCTCCAAATCCGAGTCGGCGAAGCCCCAGTCGCGCAACGCTTCTTCGCTATGCTCGCCCGGCCTTGCCGGCAGGCGCTGAATCGCGCTCGGCGTCCGGCTGAATCGGGGCGCCGGCCCCGGCTGCGTCACGCCCCCGTGCTCGACGAAAGTTCCGCGATGCCGATTGTGCGGATGGCGCGGCGCTTCATCCATGCTGAGCACCGGCGCGAAACAAACGTCGCTGCCCTCCATGATCTTGCACCATTCGTCGCGCGTCCTGGTGCGGAACAGCGTCTTCAGCCGCTCCTTCATCGCAGGCCACGATTTGCGATCGACTTGACCCGGCAGATTCTCGCCCTTGAGGCCCGACAGCCGGAGCAATTCCTTGTAGAACTTTGCTTCGATCGATCCGATCGCGACGTGCTTGCCGTCCCTGGTTTCGTAAACCTCGTAGAAATGAGCGCCCGTGTCGAGGACGTTGTCGCCGCGTTCGTTGTTCCATAAACCCGAACCGTGCAGACCGTAGATCGCGGTCATCAACGACGCCGCTCCATCCACCATCGCGGCATCCACCACCTGGCCCTTGCCGGATTTCTGCGCCTCAAGCAGCCCCGCGACCACTCCCAGCGCCAGGTAAAGTGCGCCGCCCCCGAAATCGCCAACCAGGTTCAGCGGCGGAACCGGAGCCTCGCCCTTGCGCCCGATGCTGTGCAGCGCGCCGGACAGCGCGATGTAGTTGATGTCGTGACCGGCCGCATGCGCCAGCGGCCCTTCCTGTCCCCATCCCGTCATGCGTCCGTAGATCAGGCGGGGATTGCGCGCGAGGCAGCGGTCGGGACCCAGGCCGAGCCGCTCGGTTACGCCGGGACGGAAGCCTTCGATCAATGCGTCCGCTTTCTCGACCAGCCGCAACACGGCCGCTGTCGCTTCGGGCCGTTTGAGATCGAACGCCACCGAGCGCCGCCCGCGATTGAGCAGGCTGTATTTCGTTTCCAGCGCGATGCCCAAGCCCGCGTCCGTCGCGCGATCGATGCGTAGCACGTCGGCGCCCATGTCCGAGAGCAGCATCGCACACATTGGTCCGGGGCCAATCCCGGCCAGTTCGATGACGCGATAGCCTGACAACACTCCCATAGTTCTCACCTCACCGTCGGCGCGATTGAGCCGGCGCGATTTGACGCACAACCTTAACACAAGCCGCGCGCCGACCCGCTGATCGGTACCCCGTTCTACAGGCGGTCGCGATGATCGACTACTTCAGCCCGCGAACCTTCTTATTGGCTTCCCGCCCAAGACACTTTTGCAACCACGCCTGCACGTTCGGAGTCGACGACAAGTCGAGCTTCATCATCGGCGCCCAGCTCATGACGGCGGCCACGTTCAAGTCCGCGATCGTAAAGTTCTTGCCGAGCAGATATTCCTTGCCCTTGAGCGATTCCTCGAGCGCGTTCAGCGGCGCCTTCAAAGTTTCGACGGCAGCCTGCGCGGCTTTTTCGTCACGCTGCTCGGGGGGATTCATTACTCGATTGCGCAAGAGCGTGATGAGATGCGGCTCGACCTCGCTCATCGCCCAGAAGCTCCACTTGTAGATGTCGGCGTGGGCGGCGGGGTCCGGCGGCCACAGCGAATTCTTCCCGTACTTTTCGGCCAGGTAGAGATTGATCGCCATCGATTCCCAAACCACCACGCCGTCGTCTTCAAGCACCGGCACGTGCCCGTTGGGATTGCGTTTGAGATTCTCGGCCGACTTGGCTTCGGCCGTCGCAATCGGAACGTGCTCGTATTTGACGCCGAGTTCTTCGAGAGCCCACAAGGACCGAGCGCTGCGCGATCGTGAAGTTCCGTAAAGTTTTGTCACTGTGCTTCCTCCAATGATCGCATCTTACTACCAGCGATCAGGTTCCATTCAAGCGCGAAGAACCCGGCTCGCACGAACGTGGCCGGCCACATCGTGTCGCTTGGGCCGGCGATTCCCTGGGCGGAGAGCAGCCGGAGGGTGAGCGGGCGTTTGACCAAAACTGGCGCGTGGGCTATTGATAATGATTCTCATTGTCTTCTAGTATGTCAAAGTATCAACCAACCCTCTGCCGGGGCGCCAGATCGGCGGCCATTACGACGCCGATATGGCGCGCGCTCACGCTCGCATTCTCGCTGGCGCTTGCCTTCGCGTCCCCCTGTTCAGCCGGCACGCAACAAATATCCGGCACCGTCAGCGACGCGCTCGGCCGGCCGCTGGCCAAGGTGAACCTCGAATTACGCACCCAGAGTGGCGCCGCGGTCGCCCGCGCAACCACCGACCGGGCCGGACGGTTCCAAATCGCTCCCGCTGAGCCGGGCGTTTATTCGCTCGTGGCGATGAAGCCCGGATTCAAGTCCGCAAACAAAATTGTCGGCTTCCCGCCGAGCCGCGAAGAGCCGATCTTGCTGAGCCTTGATGCTGAGACCGCGCTAAGCGTTCCGGTCCAGGCCAGTCTGATGCGTGCGCCCAATGGCGTCTCCACGACAGGCGCAAACAAGTACACCGTAACCGCACAGGACATTTCCAACCTGCCGCGCGGCGACAACACCAATCTCACCGACGTATTGGCGCAGATGCCCGGCGTCGCGATCGATCAAAATCAGCAAATCCACATCCGCAACACCGAAGGCCCGCAATTTCAGTATCAGATAAACGGCGTCACGGTGCCGCTCGACATCAACACCAACCCACCCTTCCTCTCGATGATAAATCCGATGTTCATCAAGCAGATGAGTCTCCTCGATGGCATCTTGCCGTCGCGCTACAGCTACGCCACCGGCGGAGTGCTGAACATCGAGACCAAAGACGGATGCGACAAGCCCGGTGGCAGTGTCAGCATGTACGGCGGGCAGCGCAACACGGTTCAGCCGAGCTTCCAGTACGGCGGATGCGACGGCAAGTTCAGCTACTACCTAAGCGGACTGTATAGCCAAAGCAACTCCGCGTTCAGCTCCGCCACGCCGGCGCCGGATGCAATTCACGATCATACCAATCAGGGTCAGGCATTTGGTTTCTTTGCCTACGATTTGAACCCAACTACCCGGCTGAGTCTCATCACCTCGGTAGCTGCAAGTGACAACCAACTGCCCAACCAGGCCAATCTCACACCTCAATTCCAGCTATCGGGTGCCGGTTTCGAACCGTCGGCCGATATCAACTCCTATCTCGACTTTCGCGACTATCTCGGCATATTGGCGCTGAATGGAGCGCCTGCGCCCGGACTTTCCTACCAGCTCGCATATTCGGCCCACTATATCTCGCAGGCCTACGAGCCCGACAATGTAGGCGAACTTCTTTATCAAGGCGTAGCGTCAACCGCCTTTCACAGCGATCTCGACAATACTCTGGAGGGTGACCTGACCTACGAGCTTGGCAGCCACACACTTGGCACGGGCATCTACCTTGGTGAATACGGGGTGGAGTCCGACGATAACTCTCGGGTGTTCAAAGTCGATTCCGCCGGCCATCAGATAGGGCCTCCTTTCGTCCCGGTCCGGGTAGTCAACAATACCAACAAGATCAATCTGGTGTCCGGCATCTACCTGCAAGACACCTGGCAAATGACCGAGAGACTACGCGCCAATGTCGGCGTGCGATGGGATCGTTTGAGCGGCTTTACCTACAACAATCAGATCGATCCCACAATCAATCTCGTCTATTTGCTACGGCCCGACACCACGCTCCATGGCGGGTTCGCCCGCTACATGCAGGTGCCGAGCTTTCAGGGAATCTCGCCGGGGGCGCCTGCCGCGTTTGCCGGCACGACAGGCCTGGCGGGAACCGGGACGGTCACGCCCGAAACCGAAGACGACTATGAGTGGGATGCGGGCGTGGTTCATCAACTGGCGAACCACATAACCGTCTCGGAAGATGCTTTCTACGAATACACCAAACACTACCTCGATATTGGACAGTTTGGGGTAGTGCCGATTTTTGCACCCTTCAACTACAAGCACGGCTACATCTGGGGCACGGAAACCGCGGTTACGTACAGTGGTGCAAATTTCTCGATTCATGCCAGCACCACCATCGGCAGGAACATGGAGAAAGGTGTAGCGACCGGGCAGTTCAACTTCGATCCGGAAGAGCTGGGCTACATCAACCGGCACTACATCGTGCTCGATCATCAGCCGCTTTACGGCGCCTCAGGCGGGATCACCTATCGATGGAAGCCATGGGTTTTCAGCGCCGAAGCTCTCTATAGCAGCGGTTTGCGGGGAGGCTTTGCCGATTTGGAATCGCTGTCGCACGTGGTCCAGGTTGATCTCAGCGGGCAGAGAAGTTTCGAGGTGCCATCGATCGGCGAAGTGAGCAACCGGATCACGATTCTTAACATCTTCGATCGCACCAACCTGATCAGGCCGACGACGGGGATTGGGGTTTTTCAAGCCGCTTACGGTCCGAGAATTACCGTTTATGACACTCTGACAATCCCGCTCCCCGCGTTGAACCTATGATTACGGGTTTCCGTTTTCACTGAGCCCCGTCAGCAGATTGGCGCTTGGAGTTCCCGACTGCAGCTCCTGGACAGGGTTGAGACCGTCATAGAGAAACTCCGTCGCGGTACCGGCGATGGCTTTAATCGCGCGACGGCCGAACGCTGGCAGCGGCAGAGGAACGAAGAACCAATTTGCGAGAGAATCTGGTGAAGGCAAACGGAAGCGCAGCGAGAGGCGGTATAATCACTAGAAGCACGACATCCGAGAGACGACGAGGGCGCCAGTGGTCAACTCCGAATTTGCGATAAAGGAAATAGACTAAGGTCGCCAGCCAAAGCCAGCTGCAGAACCACATCCACGCGATTCCGAGCAACTGTACTCGGTATACAATCCGGTCGAAAAGAGTTCCCCCCACGGCGTTCATCTCAGCGCGACGACCTCTCCGGATGATAGCAGCAAGGAAGCTGTCGTAACTCGCCAGACGTTCTCGTGTTTCTCCAGTTTCAGGTTCGCGATTCCACGATCCTTCGCTCCGCTCACCGCAATCCTAAACATGGCAGATGTGCCTCGGCTACCTGTTGAAAAGTGGTACCATTTCATCGACGTTTCTTTGACAGTACCTAGCTTGGCTGACACTCCTGCATCGGCCCGGACAAAGTGGTCTGCCGCCGCATAGGCTGCGGTATTTAAGGTGCATGCCTTACTGACAACCGTGACTACAACAATCAGACATGCTAGGATACCATAGCCAACGAGCAGACCTTTTCCCTTTGACAGTGCCATACTAAATTACATGTATACTCCGAATTGTATGCCGATGCCTCCGCTGTCCCCAAAGCCCCATTCCCGCCTTAAATGGTAGGGGCGGTTCAGCGTCTGCCGGTTCCCAGGTCGTCCGAATACCCGGCCTTCAGGCGGGACCATTGGGCGGTGGGACGTCCATCGGTACGGGTAACCTGCGTGCCTTCAAACCGTTGTGGCCAGCCAGTCGGCGAGTCCTCCCACGTCTCCTGCCGCCCGTAGACGGTCAAGTCGAGCAACCGGTAGCTGTTGTCCATCGCCTCGACGCCGCGTCGCAACCTTAACCGATCGCGAGTCCGAACAGTCGCAGAAACCCGCCTGTTCGCCTAAGCTCTCTCTAATAAAGAGAGGCTAGGAAGGATTCGGGATTCTTCGCTTCGCTCTAGAATGACGCAAAAATCAGACTCTCCTCAGCGTCGTTCAGGCCTGCTTCTGCAGAATATGAACGACGCAGACGGCGCCGAGGCCCACCAAGTGAGCAAGGCCTGTCCTTGCGTTGGGCTGTTGGCGCACGCCGGCTTCGCCGCGCAACTGGCGCGTGATCTCGGCGATCTGCCCGGCGCCGGTCGGACCGATCGGATGGCCCATCGCGAGCAGTCCTCCTGAGGCGCTTACCGCGCAGCGGCCGCCTATATCGAACTCGCCTGCGGCGATCGCGCCCGCAGCCTTGCCCGGCGCACACAGCCCCATTGCCTCCACGTACAGTAGCTCTTCGATCGTGAACGCGTCATGGAGTTCAATCAGATTCAGGTCGCCGGGTCCTATGGCGGCTTCGCGATAGGCCTGCTCGACAGTTTCGCGAGTCAACTCTGCGTCAAAATTTTTCGCGCCGGGGTAGATCTGCTCGGTTTTCGTGACCGACGCGATGACTCTGACTCGGCGCTTGCGATCGATCCCGAGTCGCGCGATCGCATCGTCGGAGGCGACTATCACCGCGGCTGCGCCCTCCCCGATGGGGCAGCATTGAAGGCGCGTCAGCGAGCCCGAAATAGCCGGGCCGGCCATCACTTCTTCCAAGGTTTTTGCCTTTTGGCGCTGCGCGTAGGGATTGTTTGCGCCGTTGCGATTGTTCTTGACCGCGACCATGCCGATCTGCGGCGCGCTCACACCGTAGCGAGTCATGTACTCCTGCGCGAGCAGGGCGAAATGGGTGAAAGGCATCATGCGAGAGCCGACCAGATCGCGCATTCCGGTCTTCCCCGCCGCCATCGCGATCGGTCCCGGCTTGTCCACTCCCAGCGCGAGTGAAACATCGGTCAAGCCGCTGGCGACATCGATGCACGCCTGGCGAAATGCGGTCGATCCCGAAGCGGACGCGTTCTCAACCTGGGCCATCGGAATTCCGGTCGCGCCGAGATGGCGCAGCATCGGTCGCGAAGCCGCCATTCCGATCAGCGCCGTGCCGGTGTAGGCCGACTCGACCGATCGCCATTCAAGGGCAGCATCCGCAAGCGCCTCCCGCACCGCGGTAAGGCCGAGCGTCACGTACGGGGTTTCACTGAGGCGCTGATATCGATGGAGGCCGATGCCGACTACATAGACCGGGCGCATATCGCGAAGGTTCTTTTTCATTTGGATCCCTCTGCCTTGGCGAAGCGCAGCTCGACCATCTCGTTACCGGCCTGATCGGTACTGGCCGTAACGAGCACGCTCTTCATGCGATCGCCGATGGCGAGGCCTTCGTCGGTGCGGTTGGCAAGCGTGGAAGAAATGGCCGGGCCGTCATCGAGGACGATCAGGCCGATCGTGAACGGCGCCTCGATGTCCCTGCCCATATGGAGATGAACGGTTGCGTACGAATGAAGCGTGCCGCGTCCGCCCAATTGTACTGCCTCGAGCTTTTCGGGCGGCGCACCGCAGGACTCGCATCCATAACGCTGCGGGGGAAAGAAGACATAGCCACAGGAGCGGCATCTCCCGCCGTTCAGGGAAGGATTGTCGGCGGAGTCCGGCGAGTAGAGTTCGGAATGAACGGCGGTTCGATTGGGCATGATGGCCTCCCGCGCGAGATGGTAGGACGAAGCTTTGTCCCTGGCTAGAGGCAAGGACAGGGAAGCCATCGGTTCGGATCGGAGGGCGCATCGCGCCACGAGGGATGGCGGGCGCCGCGCTCATGCTCGATGAGGTTCGGGTCCTGGAGACCCTTGAGCGGGGTCGCCGGCTGCGCTACTCAACTACAGCCGCGACTTCAAACCAGATGGCTAGATACGCTGTTAAATCTATTGCTATCTTGTTGAAAAGGCGCTGACGAAATACATTGCGGGTCTCAAAATGCAAATAATGGACGGGAATGAAGCGGCGGCTTCGATTGCCTACCGCCTGAGCGAAGTAATCGCGATCTATCCGATCACGCCGTCGTCACCGATGGGCGAATGGGCCGATCAATGGGCCGATGAACTCCGCACTAACATCTTCGGCACGGTGCCGAAGGTGATGGAGATGCAGAGCGAAGGGGGGGCCGCGGGAACGCTGCACGGGGCGCTTCAGGCGGGTGCGCTGGGAACCACATTCACAGCGTCGCAAGGCCTTCTGCTGATGATCCCGAACATGTACAAAATCGCCGGCGAGCTTACCGCGTGCGTGATTCATGTCGCGGCACGGACCGTCGCGACGCACGCGCTTTCGATCTTCGGCGACCACAGCGACGTGATGGCGGCGCGCGCGACGGGATTCGCCATGTTGTCGTCCGACTCGGTTCAGGAAGCCAATGACTTCGCGTTGATTGCGCATGCCGCGTCGCTGGAATCGCGCATCCCGTTTCTGCATTTTTTCGACGGTTTCCGGACTTCGCATGAGATCAACAAGATTCATCCGCTGTCAGACGACGATCTGCGCGCGCTCATCGACGCGAAATTCGTTCGGCAGCATCGCGATCGCGCACTCAGCCCCGATCGTCCGATGCTGCGCGGCTCGGCGCAGAATCCGGATGTCTTCTTCCAGGCGCGCGAGGCGAACAATCCTTTCTATCTCGCCTGCCCGACGATTGTTCAGGACATCATGGATCGCTTCGCGCGGCGGACCGGCCGCGGCTATCGGCTCTTTGACTATGCCGGGGATCCTCAAGCGGAGCGGGTGATCGTTTTAATGGGCTCGGGCGCCGGCGCGGCCGACGAGACGATCGAGCGTTTGCTCGCAGGCGGAGAGAAGGTCGGCCTGCTCAAGGTGCGCTTGTTCCGTCCCTTCGACAGCGCCGCTTTCGCCGCGGCTATCCCGAAAACCACGCGCG
Source organism: Binatus soli (SeqCode) (assembly GCF_050015535.1). NCBI lineage: Bacteria > Candidatus Binatota > Binatia (SeqCode) > Binatales (SeqCode) > Binataceae (SeqCode) > Binatus (SeqCode) > Binatus soli (SeqCode). The sequence goes on from NZ_JBEKBF010000015.1 coordinate 45,488, forward strand.
GGATAGCGGTGCTCGATCGCACCAAGGAGCCCGGCAGCACCGGCGAGCCGCTCTACCTCGACGTCGTGACGGCGCTGAGCGAGGCGCGGGCGGCGGGCGCCATCGACGGCAGATGGCCGCGAATCATCGGCGGGCGATACGGTTTGTCGTCGAAGGAATTCACTCCCGCGATGGTGAAAGCGGTCTTCGACGAGCTGAAGCGGGAGACCGCCAAAAATCACTTCACGGTGGGAATCCACGACGATGTGACGCATTCGAGCCTCGCATTCGACCCGGAGTTTTCGACCGAAAGCCCGCAGACGGTGCGGGCGCTGTTCTATGGATTGGGATCGGACGGCACCGTGGGCGCCAACAAGAACTCGATCGCCATCATCGGCGAGAAGACGCCCGGCTATGCGCAGGGTTACTTCGTTTACGATTCCAAGAAGGCGGGCTCGATCACGGTGTCGCATCTGCGCTTCGGGCCGGACCCGATCCGTTCGACATACCTGATCAGCAAGGCGAGCTTCATCGGATGTCATCAGTTCGCGTTTCTCGAACGGATGGACATGCTGGCGGCCGCGGATCAGGGAGCGACGTTCCTTCTCAACTCGTCATACGGTCCCGACGAGGTGTGGAACCATCTGCCGCGCAAGGTGCAGCAGCAGATTCTAGACAAGGAGCTTCGCTTCTTCGTCATCGATGCGTACAAGGTGGCGCACGATGCGGGCATGGGCGGCCGCATCAACACGATCATGCAGACGTGTTTTTTTGCAGTGAGCGGGGTGTTGCCGCGGGACGAAGCGATCGCGGCGATCAAATCCGCGATTGAGGATACCTACGGGAAGCGCGGCGAAGCGATCGTGCGAAATAACTTCGCCGCGGTCGACACGACGCTGGCGAATCTGCACGAAGTCACCGTCCCCTCATCGGTGAGCAGCACCATAGATATTCTCGCGCCGGTGCCCTCGATTGCGCCGGCGTTCGTTCGCGACGTGCTCGGCACTCTCATCGCGGGCCGCGGCGATTCGCTGCCTACCAGCGCTCTGCCTCCCGACGGTACCTTTCCGACCGGCACGGCCAAATGGGAGAAGCACAACATCGCCCAGGAGATCCCGGTCTGGGATGAGGAGCTATGCATCCAGTGCGGGAAGTGCGTGCTGGTCTGTCCGCATGCGGTGATTCGCGCGAAAGTTTACGAGCCGAGTCTGCTTGGCGATGCGCCCGCGTCGTTCAAGTCGTCGCCGCCGCGATGGCGTGGACTGGAGGCGATGCGATACACGCTGCAGGTAGCGCCCGAGGATTGCACCGGATGCCGACTGTGCGTCGAAGTTTGCCCGGCGAAGAGCAAGAGCGAGGTCCGGCACAAGGCGATCGACATGGCGCCGCAAGCTCCAATCCGGGACGTGGAGGCGAAGAACTGGGACTTCTTCCTGTCGATCCCGGAGTTCAATCGAGACAGCCTCACGCACGCGCAAGTTAAAGATACGCAGCTGCTCGAACCGCTATTCGAATTTTCCGGAGCGTGCGCAGGATGCGGCGAGACGCCCTACATCAAGCTGCTCACCCAACTCTTCGGCGATCGATTGCTGATTGCGAACGCAACCGGATGCTCCTCCATATACGGCGGCAATCTGCCGACCACCCCTTACACCTCGAATGCCGAAGGCCGCGGGCCGGCGTGGTCAAACTCGCTGTTCGAAGACAACGCCGAATTCGGGCTCGGGATGAGGCTCGCGCTCGACAAGCGAGCTGACTACGCGCACGAACTGCTCCGGCGGCTTGCGAGTCAAATGGGCGAAGGGCTGGTCTCGGAGATCCTCGAGGCGGACCAATCCACCGAGGCAGGCATCGCATCGCAACGCCAGCGTATCGCCGAGGTCAAGCGCCTGATTGCCGGCCTCGAAACCAACGACGCGCGCGACCTGATGGCGATCGCCGATGCGCTCGTGCGCAAGAGCGTTTGGCTCGTGGGCGGCGACGGATGGGCGTATGACATCGGGTTTGGCGGACTGGATCACGTCCTCGGTTCCGGAATGAACGTGAACGCGCTGGTGCTGGATACTGAAGTGTACTCGAACACGGGCGGACAAATGTCCAAATCCACGCCGCGCGGCGCGGTTGCGAAGTTTGCCGCCGGCGGCAAGCAGACCGCCAAGAAGGACCTCGCGATGGAGGCGATCAGCTACGGCTCGGTGTATGTCGCGCGCGTGGCGATGGGCGGCAACGACTCGCACACGGTCCGCGCCTTGCTCGAAGCGGAAGCGCACGACGGGCCCTCGCTGATCCTCGCCTACAGCCACTGCATCGCGCACGGCTATGACATGGCATTCGGCATCAACCAGCAGAAGAACGCGGTGCTCTCAGGTTATTGGCCGCTGATGCGATACAACCCGGCGCTGCAAAAGGAAGGCAAGAATCCCTTCCAGCTCGACTCGAAGGCGCCGAGCATCCCGCTCAAGCAGTACGCCTACCAGGAGGCGCGCTACACGATGCTCGCGCGCAGCAATCCCGAAGCTGCGCGCGAATTGCTGCGGATGGCGCAGGACGATGTGGAGCGCCAGTGGCGTGTGTACGCGAACCGCGCGGCGATGGCCGGAACGGGAATCCGGTCCTCGCAAGCTGCCACCGAATCGGAGACCGCCTCGGGCAAGTCGGCAAAAGAAGGCAAGTAATGATCGACCTAGCGACCAAATACCTTGGCCTCGTCCTGAAGAACCCCATCGTCGCTTCGGCCGGGCCGCTTTGCGATTCGATAGACCGTATTCGGCGTCTCGAAGATCACGGGATTGCCGCCGTGGTGCTGCCTTCGCTCTTCGAAGAGCAACTCACGCTGGAAAGTGAGACGCTTGACGCGGATCTCTCTCGCGGCTCTGAAAGTTTCGCCGAATCGCTGGGCTACTTTCCCGACCTGACGACGTACAACTTAGGCCCCGACGGCTATCTGGAGCTGATTCGCACGGCCAAGGCGAGCGTTTCGATTCCCGTCATCGGCAGCCTCAATGGGGTCTCAGCCGGCGGTTGGATCCGCTATGCGCGCGAGATTGAGCAAGCGGGCGCCGACGCCATCGAGTTGAACCTCTATTCGATTGTGACCGACCCGGAACTCACCGCCGGCCACATCGAGCGGGCATACACCGAGCTGGTTCAGGCGGTAAAACAAAGCGTACGGATTCCGCTTGCGGTGAAGGTGTCGCAATTCTTCAGTGCTCCCGCCAACATGGCAAAACAACTCGATGCTGCCGGCGCCAATGCGCTGGTGCTGTTCAATCGCTTCTATCAGCCGGATTTGGATCTCGAACAGCTCGAAGTCGTGCCGAGCCTGACGCTGAGCAGCCCCGAGGAATTGCTGCTGAGGCTGCATTGGGTCGCGATCATCTTCGGCCGCGTCGGCGCCGACCTGGCGATCACCGGCGGCGTCCATAGCGCGCAAGATGTGTTGAAGGCGGTGATGGCGGGCGCGCGCGTTACGATGATGACCTCGGCACTGCTGCACAACGGCATCAAGCATCTCGGCGTCGTCCTGTGCGATCTCCTGAGCTGGATGGAAGAACACGAGTACGAATCCATTCGCCAGATGTGCGGCAGCATGAGTCAGCGCAATGTACCCAACCCGGCGGCCTTCCAGCGCCCCAACTACGTGCGCGTGCTGAGTTCCTACTCGCTGCCGAAAAATCTTTAACCCGGCGGCCGGCTGCAAGCGGGCAGCAAGCGATCCAACCCTTCACGAATTCCCGGGCCGTCGGGCAGAAGGGAGCGGCGGCTTAAGGCTCCAGCTCCACACGGGTCGATTCGAGAAATCGGCTCAGCATGTTGAAATAGCTGCAGCACAGGATGAGTTCGGTAGCCTGGCGCACGCCGTAGCGGTCCATGATTGAGGCGAGCGCCTCGTCGCTCAGCCGCACGTCGCGGCTGATCTCGTCCGCGACGCGGCACAGCAGGTTTCCCTCGGCATCGAGCCGCGTGACGGCGCCGTCCGCCTTGATCGCGGCGATCTCGTCGTCGGTCACGCCAACGCTCTTCGCGACCGCTACGTGGTGCGTCCATTCGTAGCTCGATCGCGTAACGTGTGCGACGCGGAGCACCGCGATCTCGCGCTTGCGCTTGTCGAACTCACTGCGGAGCAGAATCGACATCGCGAAGTTGACGAGCGGCTCGAAGCTCGCTGGCGCGTTCGCCATCATTCGGAACACGTTCAGCGGCGGGAGCTTGCCCAGCGTCGCAGCGATTTCCGGCGTGAGCCGTGCTTCGTCGGGCAGCGGAATCTTCATGGTCATGGGCAGTGTACCTCGCCTTGATTCTTTTACCCCGGCCCGTTTCATTTGTCAGGCGCCGAGCGGATTGACGCGCCGGTAACACGATCGAGCGTCGCTTCTGCCACTGAGTATCCGTACAGCGCGTCGACGTATGCTGCGTCGTCCTCGATATAGAAACGCTCCGCGTCGGTGAGCTCGATTATATTGCCGAGACCCGCGTTGTAACGCTTGTCCGCCAGTTCGAGCTGCCCCGAAGACGCAGCCAGCGTTGCTTCTGCCTGATGGATTCGCTCCACCGAGGTCTGCAGCTCGAGGTAAGCACTCTTTACGTCGAGCCACACGCGCTGCTCAAGATCTTCGATCGAGTAGCGAATGGCGTTCTGGAGGGCCTTTGCTTCCTGGACCTGATGCTCCGTCGCGAAGCCGTTGAAGATAGGCCACGTCACTACTATTCCCGCGTTGAAGTTGTTCGCCGCCGGAAGACCCGCGCCCATCGCGCTGTAGCCGGCCGTCGCTCCCACCGAAGGAAAATAATCGCTGCGGGCCTGCTTGACTTGCGCACCGGCCGCTTGCGCTTCGGCTTCGAGCGCGCGCAGGTCCGGCCGCATTGCGATTGCGGAAGCGAAGAATGACTCGAGACTCCCTGAAACCTGCTTATAAGTGAGCACGTCCGCCAGCTCGTAGTCCGGTGCGTTGCGATCTATCGCCATCGCATTGTTGAGCGCCACCCGGGCTATGGCCTGCTGATCGGAGGCCTCCAGCAGGTCGGTTTGCGCGCGTGTCAGCGCAGCCTGCGCTGTAAGCACGTCGATCTGGGGAGTGAGGTTGGCGCTGGCCTTCACCTGCGCGGCATGCAGCTGCTCGGAGCGCTGCTCGATCTCCTTCTGATAGACCTTTACCTTTTGCGCGGCCGCCAGCAGCGCGAAATAGCGTTGCGCTGCTTCGAAGGCAAGATCGAGTTCCGTCGACTGCGCCTGAGACAATGCCGCATGCGCTTCTTCATCGCGCTGCTCGATCAGGCCGCGAACCCGTCCGAAGTCGAATAGGTACTGCTGCACGGCCACTCCGGTCAGAAAGTTATCGGTGGTCGAAAAGCTTTGCCCGGCATTCGCCGGTGCGCCGTGCAGTGTTCCGGTGATGCGCGGGATGAACCCCGGATTGAGATACGTGGTGTTTCCGATCGGATTGTCTGTAGAACGCAGGTATTCGCCGACGCTGTACACCTGCGGCAGAAGCGCTGCGCGAGCCTCCCCCACGCGCTCGCCCGCGGCGACGGCCTCGGATTTCATCTCCAGTCCGCGCGGATGGTTGCGGATCGTCAGTTCGATTGCGCGCTCGAGAGTGAGCTTCTCACCCGGCTGCAAGGTCTCGAGCGCCCAGGCGAATTGCGGAGTGGCTATAGTCAGTAGGCAACCTGCGAACACAACTGCAGTTCTGATAATCGATTTCCGCATAGTATGTCTCCGATACTCACTGGGTTTTTGCAGCCATGTTCGATCGTTCATCAGGCTGGGCCTTCTGCTCTACGATATTGACTACTTCGTCCGGAACTATTGAAGGATCCAGAGTCGCCACCACCGTTTCTCCGCCGCCAAGACCGTGGACTATCTCGACGCTGTTGCCGGTATTGATCCCGACCGTTACGTCCTGTCTCCGCAGCTTCCCGTCCTGCGCGATCATTACGTATTTCCCGCCGGGCGAATCGCCGATGGCCGCCTCGGGCAGCTTGAGCGCGTCGCGATGCCGCTCGAGTTCGAGCGTCACATTCGCGTACATCCCGGGATAAAGCTCATGGCGGGGATTTTTCAGGTCGATTTCGGTCAGCATGGTGCGCGTTCCCAGGTCAAGGGAGTTCGAGTAGCGCGCGACAGATCCCTCGAACGAGCGTCCGGGCAAATCTCGCAGCGTCAGCTTCGCGGGCGTTCCGCGCCTGATCGATCCGACTCCGTCCTCCGGCACGTAAACATACGTGCGCATCGTGTCGATCAACGCGAGACTAAGAACCGGCGACGTGCCGCCATTGGGATGCGCCGAGCCCTGATCCGGAGCGGAGGTCGTCTGCTCTCCGCCGGCCTTGATGAGCGCTCCCGGATCGACGAAACGGCCCGTGATGACTCCGTCGAACGGCGCGACGATTTTGGTGTACGAGACCATCGCTTCGAGCTCGTCCATTTGCGCCTTCGCCTCGAAATATTTGCCATGCGCGATATCGACGTCCTGGCGCGCGACCAGCCGCGGGTCGCTCTTCCAGACTTGCTCGAGGCGCTGATAGGTGAGGTGCTGAACTTCCAGATCGGCCCTGGCGCGTGCGAGTCGCTGCTGAAGCTCGGGAACTTCGATTTCGGCAAGCACCTGCCCGTTCTTTACCCAATCGCCCTTGTCAACTGAGATACTTTTCAAATAGCCAGTAACCTTCGCATAGAGAGTCGATTGGTATAGCCCGACCAAATCTCCGGGCAACGTGATCGAACGGATCATGTCGCCGCGCTGCGGCCGAATCACCACAACCGTGCGCCGCGAATCGTTCGGTGCCTCGTTATGCGCACGCGAGCATCCAGTCGCCGCCGTTAGTATGCAGACGGCCGCGATTGTGCGGCCAAGAAACTTATTCATTTAGATACCTGCTGACGACGGCCGTAGAATGTTTCGTAGAGTGCAGGGACCAGGAACAGCGTCAGCAGCGTGGAGACTGCCAGTCCGCCGGCGGCTGCGCGCGCGAGCGGAGCGGAGGCTTCCGATCCGGCGCCCAGCTTGAGCGCCATCGGCATCAGGCCCACCACCGTCGCCAGCGTTGTCATCAGAATCGGGCGCATCCGGATTTTCGCCGACTCCACGATTGCCAGGCGGAGTTCCTCCCCGCCACGGAAGCGCCGGTTGGCAAAATCCACCAGCAGGATCGCGTTGGACACCACGATCCCGACCATCGCGATGATTCCCATGAACGACTCGATATTGAGCGTGGTGCCGGTGAAATAAAGCGTCCACACGACACCGATCAGACCCATCGGAACCGCGAACATTATGATGAAAGGGTCGAGGAACGAGCGGAACTGCGCCACCATCACGAGGTAAAGCAGCACCACCGCCATCGCGAGGCCGTAACCGAAGCTGGAAAACGATCGCTGCATCGATTCAACCGAGCCGCGATATGCGATTTCAGTTCCCGCCGGCAATTTGAGGTCGGCCAGCGCCTTCCGCACCGCCTTCAGCGCGCCGCCCATGTCATCGGTGCTCGGCGCAACCAGCACATCGACGACGCGTTGAATGTCGTAATGGTCCGCCTCGGCGGGATGCTGCTCGCGGGTTATGGTAGCGACGTTGCGCAGCAGCAGTGCGTCGGCTCGCGAATGGTCGCCGCCGCTGCTTCGCACCGGGATGTTGCGCAGCGTGTCGAGTGAATTGATCTGATCTTCATAGTATTGCACGGTCAGGAAGTAATCATTGCCCGTCTTCGGATCGATCCAGATTGACGGTGCGATCATTTGATTCGAGGTGAGCGCGGTGATCACGTTGGTGACGACGTCGCGCTGGGTGAGACCCAGCCGCGCGGCTTTCACCCGGTCAACGTTGATCTTGAGCGTCGGATAGTTCGATTCCTCGGGAATGAACGTCCCGGCGACTTCCGGCAGGCCTTTCACGCGCGCATCGACTTTGCGCGCCAGGTCGAACAGCTCGGAGTAGCGTTGGCCGCTCATCTGTATATCGATCGGCGCCGCCAGCCCGAAATTAAGCACCGAGTCGATGATGCTTCCAGATGAAAAGAAGGTGCGAATTTCCGGAAGACGCGCGGGTAGAATCGCTTTGAGCTTCGCGACGTAGTCCCAGGTCGAGACGCGGTGCTCGTGCTTGAGCGCCACCATCACGAAGCCCGAATCGCTGGCCGCGTTTGGCGAATAGATCGCCGAGAATTCCGGCTCCAAACCTATATTCGAGACCACCGTCGCGAGTTCAGCCGGCGGTATCACCTCTCGAATCGTGTTTTCCAGACGTTCAGCCAGTTGCTCGGTGAGCTCTATGCGCGTTCCGAGCGGCGCGCGGAACTGGATGACAAACTGACCGGCGTCCGTTCTGGGGAACAGTTCGGCGCCGAGCAGAGGAAATGCGGCCATGCTCACCGCAAAGAGAATCGTGGCAGCAACGATCACCGCGCTTTTGTGATTGAGCACCCGATCAAGCAGACGCTCGTAACGTTCCGCGAAGCGGTCGTAGCTGCGGATGAACGCGGCCAGAAAGCCACGGCCGGTGCCTTCTTCCGCCTCGCGCGCCGCGTCCGCCGTCAGAAAATACGCGCAGTAAACCGGGATCACCGTCATCGAGACCACGTACGACGCCAGCATCGAGAGGACCACCGCCAGCGACAGCGCGCTGAACAGCGACTTCGCTACGCCGAACAGAAACATCACCGGCGAGAAGACGATGACGGTTGTGATCGTCGAGGCAAGGACCGCCAGCGCGACTTCGTTGGCGCCGTCGCGCGCGGCGTCGGGCGGAGCCTTGCCCTGGGCCAGATGGCGGTTGATGTTTTCGAGCACGACCGTCGAGTCGTCAACCAAACGGCCGATTGCGAGCGCGAAGCCGCCGAGCGTCATCACGTTGATGGTGGCGCCGCTCATGCGCAGGCCGAACGCGCCGGCAAGAATCGACAGCGGGATCGACAAAAAAATCGCGACTGTCGAGCGGAAGCTGCCCAGGAAAATCAGGATCATCAGCGATGCGAGGACGGCGCCCGAGGCAGCCTCATGCTCGAGGCTGTCGACCGCCGCGCGCACGTACGCGTCCTGCCCGAAGATCGCGTTGACGCTCATCCCGTTGGGCAGACCGGCGATTCTTTTGATCACCTGGCCGACGCCGTCAACGACCGCGATCGTGTTGGCGTTGCCCTGTTTCATCACGGCGATGTACACCGAGCGCTGGCCGTTGATGCGCACGATGTTCTGCTGAATCTGCGCCGCGTCCTCGACGTGCCCGACGTCGCCCATGAACACCGGAGCTTCACCGGCCCCGACCTTGACCGGCACCTGATCAATATCGGTCGGGTCCTCAATCATGCTGTTGCTATAAACGAAGTAGTCAGTCGAGCCGATCTTCGCGTCACCCGCCGGAATGATGAGGTTGGCGTCGTTGAGCGAATTAACGACGTCCATCAAGGTCAGCCCGCGCGCCTGAAGGGCGTCGCGATTGACGTACGCCATGATCTGCCGCTCCTTGCCCCCGAACGGCGGAGGCACCGACGCACCGGGCACGGTCGCGATCCAGTTGCGGATGTTGTACTGCGCCTGGTCGTGGAGCTGCGCCTCGTTGAATCCCTTGCCCGCCACGGTCACGAGCGTGACCGGCAACGACGATGCGCCGGATTTCAGGACGAGCGGCGGCAGCGTACCGGGAGGCAGATGGCGCAAATTGGCCATCGCGAGGTTGCCCAGCGAGGCGGTCGCGGCGCTCAAATCAACGCCCGGCTGGAAGAAGACCTTGATGATGCTGACTCCCGGAAGCGATCGCGATTCCATGTGTTCGATGTCGCTGCCGAGCGTGAAGAAACGCTCGAAGCGGGTCGTGATGTCCGCCTCCATATCCAGCGGCGGCATCCCCGGATAGAACGTGGCCACGACCGCGACCGGGATGTCGAGAGTGGGAAAGACATCGACGGGCATGCTGAGGAATGCCGCGACACCCAGGATTATCGTGAGCAGCGCGCCCACGATTACGGCATGCGGATTGCGCAATGAAAAACCAGGCACTGTAAATGACCTCGCGCGATTAGGGCTGGAGCGAACTCCAGCAATGTTTCCGGATCAATCCCGCCGGGTGTACGCAAACTTAAGCGGCGACGGGAACGCGATCGCCTGATCCAGAGGCTAGAGCAGCGGGTCGGGTGCGCCCGAGCGCGAAGGCCCGAGCTTGAAGTGTTGGAGGAGACGGAAGGTCGGGACTTCCGAGGCTATTGCCAGGGGGAAGAAGCCCTTCGCGACATTCTCGATAATCACCGGCATCGGAATCGCCGGCTGCGCATCGATATGCGCAATCTTCTCCACGCCACCGGTCTCAGGGCCTGCGACGAATGTATGGCGTACGATATTCTGACGTATCTCGGTGGCGCCAACGTGTTGGCCAAAGTGATGAGCCCTGGCAGTGGGAAAGGAAAGAAGCATTGCCACGCTTAGGATGCACGCCGCCGCACGGAGAGTCGTGGCGATTGCTCGTCCGCTCGATTTCAGAAAATTTCGCAGCACTTCGAGGTTAAGGATAGCTGCCATCCCTCGAAGTCACAAGAATGGCTGCGGCGACGGCGCTGTGCAAAGCGGGGGCCGGCGCGAGCATTTCGCATGCTCGCGCCGGCCCTTCCGATTGGTAGCTAATATCTGAACTCCATGTGCAGGAAGAATGCGTGGGTGTCGCGCGGCACCGCGTACGGCACCGCGGGCTGCGTCGCCTGGCCCTTTGCCACGAGTTCGGGGTACGTGAACTGGTGCTGGTAGTACATGATGGCCTGTGAGTCCAACGACACGCGCAGGTACTTGTTGATAAGCCACTGCACGCCCAGGTCATAGCGCTGGAAGTCGAGCGGGTCCTTCTGTACGCGCGTGTTGGGCAGAAACTGTTGGAACAGGCCGAAGGCCGTAAACGGCGTGTGCGGGATATCGTAGTGACCCAGGAAATCCCAACCCATCTGGACCGCCTGAGTGTTCAGAATATCGCCGACCATACCGTACCAGCTGCCACAACTGCCTTTAACCTTGCACGGTCCGGTGCTCGGCGCCGTTCCATAAGGGCTCGTGACACCGATTGCGTCGGAAGGCCCGCTGCCAGAGAACAGGTTGCTGCTGCTGAACGCATTGTGACCGTAATCCCACTCGCCGATGAGGCCCCAGGTATCGGCTGTGTAGTGCGCCAGCGCCGCGGCGCGCGCGATATGCGCGCACGCGCTGTTGTTTGGTGTAATGGAATTATCGTCTGGCGTGCACGAGTTTTTGTAGCCGAAATCGTAGAAGCCGGTGAGACCAAAGCTGTCGTACCGTGACTTGGCGCCGAACGGATTGATCGTCACGCGACCCATCACCTGCTTGGTTGCGCTCTGCTCGAGGGCATGGAAGCTGGCATCGTCGTACACGCCGACGTCGTAGTCGGCGTATTGAATCTCGTTAACTTTGATCGGCCCCTTCATCGAAGCGCCGACCTGTGCCGAGCTTATGCTCGTATAGTTCCACGGCGTCAGGGCGGTATAGCGGAAGCCCCAGAGATGCTCTTCCCAATCGACGAGCGGATTCGGCTGCTGGCCGAAGGTGAATTGGTCATCGCGCATCGCAGGGACTTTCAACACTTTTTCGAAGAAGGTGTTGTAGTCGAGATACGCGTACTTCAAACGAAGTCCGAGGTTTCCATCATTGGTCTGGGCCCATCCGCTGTTTTGGCCGACCGTGTCGCCGCTGCTCGCGGTGCACTTAACTGGCGAGGTCGCCGTGCATTTGGCGCCAGTGTTAACCATCGCGTACATATCGGGCGTAATACGCATCGAAACGTCGTCAACCGGCGTGAACTTGAGGTCTATATAGGTACGGTTGATGGCAAATTCGTTGAAGGTACTGTTCCCTGGGCCAGGCCACTGCTGGTTGGCGTCCATGAACTGTGGACCGAACCCGGTGTGCGACCAAAAGCCGTAATATCCATACACCAGCGTGCCGATCGAGATCTTCTTGAACCACCGGTCGCCGAACTCGCGCGCGAACGGCTGAATCTCGGAGACCTGCTTGGCCATCTCGGCGTTCCACTGCTGCTGCTGCGCCTGTTTGGCGGCTTGGTCAGCCTGCATAGCGGCGCGTTCCTGATCCAGTTGCGCCTGCGTCTGCTGGGTGACTCGCCGCTCGACCTTGCGCTCGATCTCTTCGGTCGATCCGGCGGGGATGTACTCGCCGAGCTTGACGCAGTGCTTGCATCGCTTGGTGTACACCTGCCCTGTGCCTGGATCGGTGTACAGCGTGATCGTCTGTCCATCCGCGCTCCGCGCCGGCATCGGTGTGATCGCGACGGCGCCGAGCGTCAACGCCGCGCCAAACATCGATAGCGCAACCATTCGTATCGTTTGTCTCATCATCGTCCTCCCTGGACTCTCCTATTCCACGATGCGAAAACTCCCGCCGGCCCGAACCGGTTACGGCGAGAACCTTAGGACGCCAAAGGCCCCCATTCAGTACAGGAAACCGGCGTCCATCCTCCGCGGCAGGCGCAAACTAAAGAGGTGACGTTACGACATGATGAGTCGATTGTTACGGACGCGCGAAATTTAACGCCGCAAGGCGTCAAAGATTAGCGGAAATTCACAGCTCGGGAGCGGAGCGAGCGCGGATAATCTGTCCCATCTGCGCGGTGTCGTACGCGCATAACTGGCTGATTTCGTTCGCAAAGCGCCGCGAATTCAGAGCGTCGAGCATCGCCTTAATCGGCGTCGATTCGGCCTCTCGCTGCATGATCACGAGGTCGTAGCGCTCGTCTCGATGCGGAAGAAAATGCAGTCCGTAGGCATTTGCCCCCAGTCTGATAGTGACTCCGGCGTCCGCCAGTCCCGCCGCGATTGCAGCTGCGACTTCGAGATGGCCGCCGACTTCGAATTGGTATCCTGCGATGCGCTCTGGCTGGAGGCCGAGCTCGCCAAGCGCCTGGTCGAGAGCTGAGCGCGCTCCCGAGCCATCTTCGCGGTTCACGATTCTGAGACCGGGTCTCTCCAGGTCGGCGAACCCGCGGATCGCCAGCGGGTTGCCGGGCGCCGTCGCAAGCCCCAATTCCCACCGGGCAAAGTTCACGACTATCGAACGGCGATGGCCCAAAGCGCGGCTGATCGGCGCCAGGTTGTACTCGCCGCTCTTTTGATCCCGGAGATGCACGCCGGCCACGTGCGCGCGGCCATTGACTACTGCCCGCAAAGCTTCGCGACTCGAGCAGGAAAGGGCCACCGCGTGGACCGGCGACCGCCGGCGCGCGAGCCAGTCCACCAGAATCGCGACCGCCGGATCGCATCCGGCCATCAGGAGTGTCGAGTCAATTTCATCCGGCAGTTGAAACGTGGCGACGTCGGCGCGATGTCGCCTCGCACGCTGCAACACGCCAGCCGCGGGCACGAGCGTGAGATGCGTGGCAGGTTGCGCCACGGCCACGACTCTTCCGCCCACGCGCGCGAGCGCGACACGGGATTGCGAGCGGGCAGGGGGGCGTCGCTGGTCGTCGAACCAGGTGGCGTCGACGAGCGTTGAGGTCTCATCGTCGATTTCGCCGAACAGCGATTCCACGCTTGCGCCGAGCTCGCGCGCAAGGCGAATCGCGATTGCGACACCCGGATGATAGGCGCCCGCCTCGATCGCGCCCAACGCCTGCCGCGAGATTCCCGCGCGCCTCGCCAGTTCGGTCTGCGTGAGATCCCGCGCCATTCGCGCGCGCGCCAGAGCCTTGCCAATCGATGCCATGATACTTGTCAATTCGCTCTTAATATGGCATAAAACCGGACTATGAAAAACCTTGCAACCTGGTTCACCCTGCCGCGTGCGGTCTGTGCAATAATCGTTGTGGCCGTCGCGCTCACCGCGGCGACGCCGTGCCGAGCACAAAGTAGCTCGTCGTTTGGGTCTGCGATAGCGGACTACTTCATAAACTGGTTTCCACGTGTCACTGAAATCCAGAACGAGCAGCCCCACTGGGTAACCCCGCTGGTGACCGTTACCCCGCGGCTCGAAGAGGAGGTGCGCTACGACCAGTTATTCGAGTCGTCGAAAAACGGCGTCGCGACTAACAACTTCGGCAACGGCAAGGGACTGGAGCTCATCCCGTTTCAAGCTACTGAAATCATAGTCGGGATCCCGCCGTACCTGAACCGCAACACGCCGAAGAACACCGACGGCTTCGGCGACTGGCCGTTTCTGGTCAAGGTGCGGCTGCTCTCCTCCAACGAGGAGCACGACAACTACATCGTCACCGCCTTCATGGGGTTCAGCGTGCCGACCGGCTCGAACGTCAACGGCAACGGGCACGGGCTCTTCACGCCGACGCTGGCGGCCGGCAAAGGCTTCGGCGACTTCGATGTCCAATCGACGCTCGGCGTCACCTTCGCCGCCGGCGGTCACGCCACTCTGGACCGGCTGGGGATGCCGGTGGCCTGGAATACCACCTTCCAGTATCGCCTCTTCAAATATTTCTGGCCGGAGTTTGAAACCAACTACACCTGGCAGTCGTACGGCGGCGACACCGGGCACAGCACGCTCTACCTCACGCCTGGGATTTTGATCGGACGGATTCCGATTCACGACCGCGTCGGCCTGACGTTCGGCGCGAGCTACCAGGTCGCGGCGACGTATCATGAGAAATACAACCACAACCTCATTCTGACCGCGCGGATTCCGTTCTGAAATGCGGCGTCCGGATTGGCGAGCGATTTGCAGTGATTGAGCGCCGGCGATAGAGTCCGGCTCCGGCCGACAAACGCATCGAGGCCCCATGCTCACATTGGCAGGGGCCAAAAGTCACGTGAGGAGAAAATTTCTATGGCACTCAGCGCTCGCAACCATCTAAAGGGCGAAATTACCGAGGTAGTTCTTGGGACCGTTACCGCGCTCATCACTGTCAAGGTTGGCGACAATATCATCGAGTCCGTTATTACCAGGAAGAGCGCGGAAGAACTTCACCTGAAGAAGGGCGACAAGGTGGCCGCCGTCATCAAGGCCACGGAGGTCATGATTCAGAAAGGCTAGCGCGGCATTCGTGCGTCGAAAGCATTTGAGAGTCCGTTGAGCGGCTATGCGAGCATGCGATGCGTCGGCGCCAGCAACACTTCGGTCGCGATCCCATGCGGACACGCTCCTGCGCACGGCTTCGCATCGCAACTGAGACACGCTGCGGCGTTCTCAGAGAGCATCGCGTATTCGCTCCGCGCAAGGCGGATATCGCCGTAGTCTCGGGCGTACATCCGCGTGCGCATCACGTCGGCGATCGGCACGCCGTAGGGACATGCATTCGCGCACTCGTTGCACGCGGGACGGCACTGCGAATCACCGTTGAGACTCGCGTAGCGATTCAACAGCCGCAGGTCATCCGCGGCAGTTGCGCGCGCTCCCGACGCGCCCAGGTATTCGTCGATGAGCGGCAGGCTCGTCATCGAGACGATCAGCGCGTCCACGTTGGGATTCGACAATACCCATCGAAACGCCGCCTGCGAGAAGGTGGCGCCGCCGGATTCATACGGGCGCATATCGTTCAGGCGCGCGCCCATCAGGGTCTTCATCACAACCACGCCGACGCCGTGGCGGTTGGCCTTTTCCATCAGGCGCGGCAACTCGGGCTGAATCGCGACGAAATCGAAGTTCCGCGTGAAGCGCTGGTAGAAGCGCGGGTCCTGGCCGAAATTGTGCGCGCACAGGATTACGTCGCAGAGGCCGCTGTCGATCGCGTAGTCGAGGCATTCGGCGAGATTCCCCGCGTGGCCCGACATCCCGGTGAACCGAATCTTGCCCTGGCTGCGCGCCTGGGAGACGAATTCGTGCCACTCGGGATTTTTCAGCCGCGCCGGATCGTTGACCGCATGGTTGAAGTACACGTCGATGTGATCGGTCTGCAGGCGGCGCAGACTTGTTTCGAGCGCGGTCATCATCGAACCGCGGCTGTCGTCCGCGCGCGCCATCGTCTTCGAGGTCAGGAATACCTTGTCGCGCTTGCCCTTGAGCGCGTTGCCTATCGTAGTTTCCGATTCGCCGTCGGTGTACGTATCGGCCGAGTCAAAGTAGTTGATCCCGCAATCAAATGCGTGACGGACCAGGTCTTCCTTTCCGGCGGTCAGGCGGCTGGCGCCGAATGAGATGTCAGAAATCTTGAGACCGGTGCGGCCAAGCGTCGAGTAACGGCGAACGTGCGCAGCCGCCTCGACCGATGCGCTGGCGACGCCGGCCAGCGGCAGGATTGATACGCCCACGCCGGCAAGCACGCCCCGTTTCAGGAATTCGCGTCGTCCAATGATCGATCCGTCGCGCGATCGTTTCATCTGAGCACCTCGCGGAGCCGCGGGGCCGGTCCGTCGCGGCCAGCGCCGATTCTACCGCCAAACTATCGCCTGACGCGAGACGCATTCGCTCATTTGAGGTCGGCTTTGCGGCGGTAAAGAAGAATTGCTGCGCCAGACGACACGCCGATCGCGACGAATGGGTAGGGAACAAGGTAGGCCCACGAGTGCTCCTGCATCACCGCGGTGCCGTCGTACTTCAGTATGAACAGGGGCATGTTGATGATCACGTACGCCGCGTAAAAAATCCCGATCGGCAGCGCAAACTTGCGCATCGCCATGATTCCGTACACGTACACGGCGAGAGTGATCCTGAAAATCCGAGCGACAATCATGTTGGGCAGGCCCGAAAGGCGCGTGCCCAGGAAGACGAAGCCGACGCCGGGATGATCCGAGAATGGCTTGCCGAAATTGGAAATCGCCATCAGGGCGAGCAGCATCGCGAAGATCGTCAGAGTGGCGCCGCGCGACTTTATCGCCACCGTGGATACCTCCATAGGTGATTCATGTGAGATCGGCGCGGCGGCGACGCAGAACGATCGCCGATGCGAGCGGAACGCCAATCCCCACGATGGCGGCGGCAAGGTTGGCAGCGAGCGGCTGCGCGCTTTGGTTCTTGACAGCGAACAGAGTCATGTTGAGCAGCACCCAGAGCAAAAAAATGTACGCGATCGGTAATGCAAACTTCCGCATCGCCCAGATGCCATATACATAGACCAGGAGGAGGAACCCAAAGAGCGGACCCATGATCGCGTTGCCGGTGCCGGTCAGCTTGGTGCCTAGGAAAACGAAGCCCTCATTGGCCTCGAGATGAAATGGTTTGAGGAAGTTGGATATCGCAAGAACTGCGAACAGCAGCGCGAAGATCGTCAGAGCCGCGCCGCGTGGTTTCTTTTCCATCCTGGTACCCCTGGTTTTCGAGCTGGCTGCGCTACATCCTAGTCGGCGGGCGCGTGAAACGCATCAGGTCTTGCATATACATATTGAGACTTGATTGGATGCGCGGGGATCGATAGCCCCTCACGGCATCGGATTCGATCGAGCAATGTGGCGATTCATCGCGGTTGTGGCGCTCGCAGCGTGCGTATCATGGCTCTGGAAGCCAATTTGCGCCTTCGCTGAGACTAATCTGGTAAAGAACGGCGACCTTACCGCCGGCTTCGACGGCGCGCCGGCTGATTGGTACGCGCTGTCTTCCGACAGGAAGCTGAGCAAGTTTTCATGGACCTATACGCCGGCCGAGGGCGGCGCGCTTGGAATCTCCAATCTGAATCCGAACTATGCGAGCTGGCATCAGGCGCTGATACTACGGCCCGGGATTTACGAAATCAGCGCCGAAGTGAGCGTGGAGGGTGCGCAGCCGCATGCAGGCGGCGCGAATATAGCCGTCAGCACCTACGACGGAATCAAACTCATCTCGACACATCTGCACGGCACGACGGGCTGGCAGAAACTCTCATTCTTTCTGAAGGAAGATCGATGGGGCGATTCGACTGAATTGCTCTGCCAGCTCGGTGTGGCGGATTTCCCGGACACGGGCCGCGCGTCATTTCGCAATATCAAAGTGATCGCCGTTGCGAGTCCGCCGGTGAGCCGCGCGCGCGAATTCGATCTCGCCGCAATTCGCCAACATTACAAGGACCAGGCTCTTCAGCCCGATGTGAGAGGCTCGATCCGTGCGATGGGCGTCGTATCCGGCCTGATCCTGCTGGGGATGCTGGGATGGGCGCTCGCCGTAATCTGGCGGCCGGGGCTTGCGGCCGGGCGATCGGCGTGGATGCTCCCTGCCGGCCTCATGCTCGCGATCACCGCGGTCAAGTTTGCCGCGCTATTTCATTTCACCGGCTTCTACTGGGACATCTGGGCGAAGACCAATCGCGCCTTGCTGGCCACCGTTCTGGGCCCCTCACGAATTTACGATCCCGGTCTGCCGGTTGACGCCTATCCGCCCGGGTCGCTGTACCTGCTGTGGCTCTCAGGGTGGATCGGCAGGTTGATCGAGCCGACCGCAAACGGTTTCCGCGTGATCGTCGAGACGCCGCCGTTGATTGCCGATCTTTTCATCGGTCTCACGCTGTACTTTGCGGCGTGGCGCGACGGACGCGGCTTGCGCGCCATCGTGGTAATGATGCTGTTCGCGCTTAACCCGGCGCTTATCTTCGATACGGTGGTATGGGGCCAGAGCGATTCGATCGTCGCGCTGCCGATGATCGCCGCCGCGATCCTGATCCTGACCGGCCGCTATCGGCTGGGATGGAGTGCGGCCGCGATCGCGATCCTGGCCAAGCCGCAAGCGATCGCATTCACGCCGCCGCTGGGACTGTGGACGCTGTGCAACGCGGGAGTCGGCGAATGCGGATGGTCTGCGGGCGCATTCTTCGGCACGGCTGCGATTGGAATCATCCCGTATCAACTCGGACATTCGTGGGATTGGATAATCAACGTATATAAGGATCTCGGCACGCGATTCAGCGACGCTTCGGTGGGCGCGTTCAATTTCATGGGGCTGATCGGCGGGATGAACACGCCCGACACGGACAAAATCTTCGGCGGTGTTTCGTACAGCGCGTTCGGCCTTTCGCTGACGTGCGCCGTTTACCTGATCGCGTCGTATCTGATCTGGCGCGCGCGGTCCGCCGGCGGCGCGATGCTCGCGATTTTCGTCGCGCTATTCGGATTCTTCATGTTCGCGCCCCGGATGCATGAGCGATATCTGTACTACCCGATCGTATTTCTGATTCCGATCGCGCTGGAGAGCGGCTTTCTCACTTCGATCTTCGCCGTCGTAAGCGCGACGTTCCTGTTCAACCTCGTCTACATCAAGCATCTCAGCGACACCTCGTCATATTTTCCCGACCATCCGAACGCCGCGCTGATCGCGGCTGCTTCGATCAACCTGGCGGTCTTCTTCGCGGTGACGGCTTATGGATTGATCCGCACTCCTGCGCCGGCAGGCAGGGGTGAGCAGGGCTGAGCCCTGCACCCGACGTTAAGGCCGCGCCCGCCGTTGGCGGGCGCGGCCCCTTCCAACGGCTTAATACTGCGCTGCCGTCGCCACGGCGTCCCTGTTAGAAGGGTGATGGGGGAAGGGTTCGCCCTTATCTCGCCCGAGTTAGGATGTTGCGTTCCGAGCGACTTCTTGCCCGGTTCTCCTAATCGCGGCGTGGCGCGCGGTTCGCGCCACGCCGAATTTTACCATTAGGGCCGCCCCGTCTCCGCCGGCGGCACTGAAGCGCCGGCCAAAGTCACTGAGACGGTTTGCTTGCAAGTCTTTCCGTTGGAGATGAACTTTCCGGTGATCGTCAATTGCGCTTGCATGGCCTCGGAGCCCTCACCTTTAGGCTCAAAGGTAATCTTATAGGCGCAGGAACGGCTGCCACTTAGTTTAGGATTCGTCGTGCAAGTGCCGGCCTTCTTGCCTTTGTGGACTTTAAAGTCGTCCGCCTGTTTCATTCCACCCGAATTACTGATGGCCGTCGTCAACTTGAGCGTGTCGCTGAGGTTGTTGGTGACGGTAAGAGATTTAGTGGCCGATTGTTTATCGGGGACAGTCCCGAACGCGAGGGTGCCTGCGGGACTGGTGCTTAAGTATATGTTCACTGGGCACTTTTCAGCCGGGGTCGGCGTGGCGGTTGGCGTCTTGGTCGGCGTCGCCGTCTTGGTTGGCTTCGCCGTCGCGGTCTTGGTGGGCGTCGCGGTCCTAGTGGGCTTCGCGGTCTTGGTCGCCGTGGCAGTAGTGGACGGCGTGGGTGACGCGGACGGCGTTGGCGTCGGCGTTGTAGTCACCGTCGGCGTGGCGGTGGCAGTAGGCGTCGGCGTGGGTGTTGCCGTTTCGGTGGGCGATGAGGTCTCGGTTGCGGTAGCAGTCGGACCGGTCCCTGCCGCACAGAAGCCTATGTTCCACGAGGGTCCCGTCGTGTTTCCCGCGGGCGCGGCGCAGCTTTTGCCGCCCGCGGCGTCGTCGTACGCGTAGGCATAGACCGAGGGGCAGGCGTTGTGGAACAACTGATAGTAACCCTCAACACTAAATGAATTGGATGGGCTGCCCGCGGGGCCGGTTTCCCAATCATAGTTATGGGCTAGACAACCACAGGTGCCTTCGCTAACTCCGGTGCAGCATGAATATGGAGTGGCACTGCCGGTACAAGATGAATTGCTAATATTCCAAGACGGACAGCCGCACGTCACGTCAGCCTCCTCAGACGTGCTGGTTAGGTACGATGGGAATTGATTCGCATTGAGGGGTGAATACCCATAGAAACCTGGTAGCACGCATCCGTAGAGGTTGGTCCAAGTTGCGTTTGTAGCACCAGTATTCATGCAGGTGGCGGGGGAGCCGCTGCAGGCGAAGCCGGGCGGGCAGTCACAATTGCCGGTTCCGCTTCCGGTGCAACACGCAAGCGGCGTGGATGCGGCCGTACAGACGCTATTGGAGGTACTGGATGTGCTGCAAACGCACTGGCCGCTCGTGCAGGTCAGAGTTTGCGTCGCCGGGTTTAATTGGTTATAGGGGCATTCGGTAGTCGTCTCGCAAAGGAATGGCACGTTTCCGCCGCAATTAAGCACTGTTGGACCCGTAACGGCACAGGCCTTGTTCGGTGTATAGCAGCCCACCACCTTGCCGTCGAAGACATCCTGCAATTCGGCAGGACAGGATGTATAAAGGCTGTTGAAATTACTGCAATCCGCGCCGGGTGCCGCACATCCGGCCACGGAAGTGCCCGCAACCGGCGCCATCGACATCCCGATGTTGAAACCGGAAACCATGCTTATATCGTAGGAATCCGCGGAGGTATCCGTACCGGTGGCGTACGGCGGCAGCAATGTCATCTCAGCCAGCGTCGAGGGTGGAGGCGGGCCGACGGTGCACTCCACATCGCCCTGGCAGCCCCCGGTCTGGCAGGACAGGCTGGTGCCACCCGAGTAGGTACATCCCGAGCGTCCCCAGAAATTGCCGCCCCATGTGGCCGCGAAGTAGCACTTACAATTGCTTGGAGCCGTGCAGGTGCCTGTCCCCGTCCCGGTGCAACACGACGGAAAAGGGCCGACGCAAGTGCCGGCCCCACTCCCGGTGCAACAGGCATATGGCGAGCCGTTGCCAGTGCATGCTGAGTTATCTGGAGTGTTGGTGCAAAATGAATTTTCCGTGCAGGTGCCCATACCAGTCCCGGTGCAACACGAATAAGGCGTGGCGCTGCCGGTGCACACTGAATTCGGATCGTTGCCTTCGCCAGCAAGGCAAAGGTCGCCTTGTACTTGACTCGGAAACATGCCTGAGGTCGGTCCGCTGCTTTCGCAAGCGTTGCTGATGCAATTCGAGTTTTGGGCGCAGGCGGCCCCAAATGCGTCCGTTCCTCCGGTTGGCCCCGTTCCTCCCGTCGGCGCCTCGGGAACGCAAATTTGGGCTTGTCCGCCATTCGCCGGAAGGTCCCAACCGGAGGGCGGCGCCGGGGTGGCTAGCGGGGTGGGTTGGTAATAATCAAAGAAACACTTGTAAATCGTGTTTCCGCTTTTACCCAGGAATCCGCCATCCACACACGCCTGATTTGGGCCACAGTCGGGAGCATTCTGGGTGCCGCGATCTGAGCAGGTGATTTGGCACAATGTGCTGTTGTCGCAGGTCGTACCCGGAGCGCATCCGTAGTTGTCATTGTACACATTTGTGGGGTCGGGGCAGGTTGGAGGTCCTCCTTGGGCGGCGGAAGGATCCTCGGCGAACCACACGTCATAACTGCAGTTGTTCGTCAAATTCAGCGCGCGGTAACCCGCAGGGCAGGTAGCGGCCGCGGCCGGCTGCGCGAACGCCGTCGTGGAAAGCGCCGCGAAGAGAAACAGGAGCGACAACCCGAGCGCCGCGATCGCGATCGGCCGTCGCCGACAGCTCTCGCGACACGAACGGAGGTCGGTCAGTGATTGTTCGGTCGATACGTAGTCGGATGTACTACGCTGCTGCCGGCAGTCCGTCCCTGGCATGCCCTGTCCTCCCAAGTGACGCAGATGGCTGCTTTTATCGAGTATTCGACCGCGAAACAACCAGTGTCCTCACGGTTGACGGAGCGTAGAACTCGACTAGTGGTCATCGATCGCGCAAGATTGAAATTCAGCAGCGCCGACGATGCCTCAGCGAATTTACGAAACTTCGAAACGGCTCGGACCGATTAGTCACGACCAACTGAGCCGCGCGCTGACCCGGTTCGAGCTGGGCGATTTGCTGACGGTCGCGCCCGTGCCACTCGGCCTTTTCGGGCAAAACCTGTTCGTTACCTCGAGCGTCGGTGAGTTCGTGTTCCGCGGAGCGCCGCTTGGACCTGCCCAGTTTCCGACCGAGCGCTTCTTCACTCGCCTGCTCCACGAGCGGACGAGCGTGCCCGTGCCATGGCCATATCAGATTGATGATTCTTGCGACTTTTTTCCCTGGAGCTACGTGATCATGCCCCGGATGCCGGGGCTGCAGGTCACGGACCGCAAGGTGCGACGCGACCTGACCGGCGCCGAGCTGCGCGCGATTGCGCGGGCGATGGCATACAACCTCGTCGCGATGCAGCAGGTCACAATGCCTTGCTGCGCGCGCTACGATCCGGACCGGGATATTGTCAGACCGGTGCCGGTAAAGGATCACGCCGATTGGCCCTTCAATAACGGCTACGGCGAAGTGATTCAGCCGCCGTCGCATCGCGAGCTCGTCACCGCGCGCATCCGCCGCATCCTCGAACGAGCGCATACCGCGAGCGATCGCACGACAACGGCTGATGTCGAGTGGGCCGAAGAATTGATCGAACGCGCGGACGCCGCGTTAGCAGTGCCTTTTACTCCGTGCTTCACGATGGAGGACTACAAGGAAGGCAATGTAGTACTGAGTCGGACACCCGATGGATGGCAGGTCAGCGGGGCCTTCGACTTCATGGGATGCTATTTCGGCGACGGCGAGACCGATCTGTCGCGGATAACGGCCGAATATTTCGATCAGGATCCGGAGGTGGCGCGCGAGTTTCTGGCCACCTACCTGCAGCTCCGCGCACCGCGATCCGGTTTCCGCGAACGCTTTTCTCTCTACATGCTGCTCGACCGACTGATCATCTGGGAATATATCCAGCGCCACGAGGTCGAAGTCGCGAGCAAGATGGGAACCCTGCGCGACTGGGCCGAACGATATACCCAGGTCGCGGGATGACGACGCAAAAAGTATCCGATCAGGATTTCAGGAACTTGAGCATCAGTTCGTTGACGCGATCGGGGCGCTCCTGATGCACGAAATGCCCGGCGCCCGGCACGACCTCGATCTTCAATCCCTTCGGGAACAGTTTCTCCATCCCGGCGAGCAACTCCGCGCCGATGCATCCGTCGTCGCACCCGTGAAGCATCATCGCGGGCACGTTGATCGGCGGCGCCATCGCGGCCGCCAGCATTTTCGGATCGACCGGCATGCTGAGCACCGGCCCGAGCGTGGCGCGATAGTAGCCGATGGCCGCCTCGAGCGTGCCCTTGGCCCGAAAGCATCGCTTGAGCGCTTCCATGTCGTCGGGTGCCCATTTCCAGCCCGGCGACCAGTCAGCCCAACACTTTTCCAGGAACGCGAAGTCGTTGAAACTCACCGCGGCCTCGGCAATCGCAGTCTGGAAAAAGAACATGTACCAGGAGCGGCGCTGCTGCGCGTAGTCGGTCACGATCGCTTCGAAAAATTTCGAGCCGTACGGGACTGCCGCCGTGACGAGCCGGCTTACGCGATCGGGCGATGCGGCCGCGGCGCCGTATGCCGCCACTGCGCCCCAATCGTGGCCAAACACGATCGCATCCTTGTAGCCGAGGGCGGCTATCAGGGCGAGCGCGTCCTCCGACAGTGCGGGCGAGTCGTAGCGGCCGTCGGGCGCGGGCTCGGTCGGCGAGTAGCCGCGCATGAAGGGCGCGACGCAGTGGAATCCCGCCGAGGCCAGCGCGGGCATCTGATGGCGGAACGAATGAGCAGTGTCCGGGAAGCCGTGCAGGCACAGCACCAGCGGTCCTTCGCCCATCTCGAGCACCGTGAAATTGAGGTTCGACGCGCGTACAACTCGTTGCTTCACTTGTGATGGCATAGCAGCTCGATTCATAGCGCACGCTTTCGCCAATGACAAAGCACGCCTGGCCGTGTTCATGCGATCCGATGTAGCGCAGAGCTTCGATATCCTGTAATATATTGGTTCGCAACGGCCCGCACATGGCGCCCTCTGCCTTACGATCGAGGGCATCCCGGTGAAAAGTGAAAATGTGCTGATGCTGGCGGCATTCAGGAATGCGCCCGCAGGCGCGCCTGTCGCCCGAAGCATCATCATCCGTGGAGCCAAACAGGCGTGTGCGGCGGTGTGGGCGAATATTATTGGGAGAGACGAATGGCAGCAGCTTTCACGAAGACGAGCACAACGGAAACAGAAAAAACCACAAAGATCGCGCCGTGGAAGATGCCATGGTGGCACGCCTCCTCGGCGCGCGACCTTTCGATCCTGTTCTGGATTTGCCTCATTCATATTACCGCCGCGATTGGACTGGTGCTTTATCCGATTCCCGGATGGCGTGTGTTGCTCGGAGCGATAGCGCTCGTATTCATCGGCGGATTGGGCACCACGGTCGGGTACCATCGCGCGATCACGCATCGCTCGCTCACGCTGAATCCATGGGCGCGCGGAGTGCTGATTTTCTTCGCGATGCTCAACGGTTCCGGTGCGCCGACCAGTTGGGCCGCCGGCCATCGCCTGCATCACGCCAAGGCTGACACCCCGGACGACATCTCGAGCCCGATTTGGGGCGGTTTCTGGTGGGCGCATCTACGATGGCTTTGGCAGGCTGACGAGCCGTCGGTCGATCATTACTGTCCCGATCTCAGCGGAGTTTCGTATCGGGCCTGGCGATGGTTCCAGACGCCGATGCTCGCGCTCTCATACCTCGGCGGTTTGTATTTCAGTCCGGCCGCATTTTTCTGGCTGGGCGCGATCCGTTTGTGCTTCGCACTGCACGCGCAATGCTTCGTCAACAGCGTTTGCCACACCGAACCGGGCGTCACGGTGGGCCAGGATTCCAGCCGTAACGTAAAATGGCTCGCGCTGATGCATCTGTTGCAGGGCGAGAACTGGCATCGTAACCATCACGCGCGCCCCGGTTCCGCCCGTCTCGGATGGAACTGGCGCCAGCCCGACGCCGGTTACGTGCTCATCCTGGCGCTCGAGAAGCTCGGCCTCGCCACCGACGTTCGCCATGGCATGCCGAGGGGCAGAGGCAGCCACGCCGACGCGAAAGATCCGCTGGGCAGGGGCGATATCCTTGATCCCGCCGCGTAATCGACAAGCGCAAAGGGTCTTTTTTCGTGTAACCGACGGTTCCGCCGTGCGTATTCCTTGTTAGAGGAATGCATATGAAAACCGCCGGCTTCATCTTTGCCGCGATCCTTTGCGCAGTCATCATGCTTGGGACGGTAATGGCAGCGGCCAACGCAGGCATGACGCAAATTGCGTCATCGTCTATTGTAACGATCCTATAATTTCTTCTTCTTCGCGCGAACTTGCCGCAGGCCACCGCGATTCACGATCCATTTTGAGCAAGCTCCTGAGCCCCGCAGGGATCTGCTCGCCGACGATCAACGAAGGCAGCTCCATCTTCGCTTCCAGATACGAGTAAATAATTCCCCAACCTTCCCCTCCCTTCACCAAATGGTTCAGAACGTCGATATCCCGCTCCGGCGAGTTGTCCTGCACAAGGGCCTGCCGCGCCTTAGCCGTGCGTATTCCTTGTTAGAGTCATAAGCGGACAGTCCGCAGTCAGCGGCGGACAGTCTGCAGTCAGCTTAGGACAGTCCGCAGTCAGGTTAGGACAGATTGCCGCGTATGCCGTAGCGATCGGAAGAATAATCCGATGGCACGCGTGGTGCTTTGTAGGAGGAATGCATATGAAAACCGCCGACTAATAACTTTATAGCTCGAACTTGCAGTCCTAGGGGGGCAAATCAATGAAAGGGCATTTCAAAGGCGTGAGTGTCGTCGCCATCTGCGCCCTGACACTGCTGACGTGCGGCTGGCCCGCCTTCAGTGCCGACTCGCGAATGTCGCCGCTCATCACCGCCGCGATCGACAAGAATGCGCTGATCACGCTCGCGGGCAATACGCGCCCAGAAGCGACGGCGGCCAATGATCGCGGCGCGGTTGCGGACGACGTTGCGATGGAGCACCTGATGCTCCAGTTGCGACGCGCGCCCGAGCAGGAGCAGGCACTCGAAAAATACCTCGATGAACTCGAGGACCCCAAATCGCCGAACTACCACCACTGGTTGACCGCGCAGGAGTTCGGAGAGCGCTACGGACTGGCCGGTCGGGACCTCGCGAAGATTACGGGCTGGCTTCAATCACACGGCCTCACCGTCAATGCGGTGTATCCCAACCGCATCGTGATCGATTTTTCCGGGACGGCTGGCGAGGTGCGGGAGGCCTTCCATACCGGAATTCATCGTCTTGAGGTAAATGGCGCGGCGCATATCGCCAACATGAGCGATCCGCGGATTCCCGCCGCTCTGGCGCCGGCCGTGGTTGGCGTCGTTTCTCTCAACGACTTCAGACCCCGCGCGATGAATCAGCCGCGCCCCGCGTACACCGTCGATAGCGGCACGCAACTGGTCATACCTGCGGACCTGGCCACCATCTATGACTTCAACCCGCTGTTTGCGGCGGGTTATTCGGGCCAGGGACAGACGATCGTGGTCGTCGAAGACAGCGACGTTTACAGCACCGCGGACTGGACGACCTTCCGTACAACATTCGGCCTTGCAAGCGCCTACCCGGAGGGCACCTTCACGCAGGTACATCCGCCTAGCAGCGCGCCGAACAACTGTAGCGACCCGGGCGTCAATGGCGACGACGCTGAGGCGGCCATCGACGTGGAATGGGCGAGCGCCGCGGCTCCCAACGCCGCGATCGAACTGGTCTCGTGCGCCAACACCGCCACCGCGTTCGGCGGGTTCATCGCGCTGCAGAACCTGCTCAACGCCTCAGGAACGCCACCGGCGATCGTGAGCGTCAGCTATGGCGAGTGCGAATCGGAGACCGGCGCGGCGCAAAACGCGTCCATCAATTCGTTGTATCAGCAGGCGGTTGCGGCGGGCGTGTCGGTGTTCGTGTCGTCGGGCGACGAGGGCGCGGCCAGTTGCGACGCCGGCTCGACCAATGCGACCCACGGCATAGGAGTCAGCGGACTCACCTCGACGCCATATAACGTGTCGGTGGGCGGCACCGATTTCGGCGATACGTTCGCCGACACGAACAGCACCTACTGGAGTACGAGCAACGGGATCAACGACGGTTCCGCGCTTTCTTACATTCCGGAAATTCCCTGGAACGATTCGTGCGCCAGCAGACTGATCTCCAGCTTCCTTGGTTATAGCGCCGCCTACGGCTCGAGCGGCTTCTGCAACAGCTGGCGGGGCGAAGAGGATTTCCTGGACATCGTCGCGGGCAGCGGCGGCCCGAGCGGCTGCG
The DNA here is from genome assembly GCF_050015535.1 of Binatus soli (SeqCode). Taxonomy (NCBI): domain Bacteria; phylum Candidatus Binatota; class Binatia (SeqCode); order Binatales (SeqCode); family Binataceae (SeqCode); genus Binatus (SeqCode); species Binatus soli (SeqCode). Next base: position 73,246 of record NZ_JBEKBF010000015.1, read on the forward strand.
CCAGTGGAACGCCGTCGAGCGATGGCGTCGTCGGCGGAAGCTGTGCCGGGTATTCCAAGCCTAGCTGGCAATCGGTGCTCGGCAACCCGAGCGACGGCGTGCGCGATATCCCCGACGTCTCGCTGTTCGCCGCCAACGGAGTCTGGGGCCACTACTATGTGGCTTGCTATTCAGACTTGAGCAATGGCGGTGGTTCCTGCTTGGGTGCGCCCGATACGTGGGCGGGATTCGGCGGAACGTCGTTCTCCGCGCCGATAATGGCCGCGATTCAGGCGCTGATAAACCAAAGGACCGGGAGCCGTCAAGGTAATCCGAATCCCAGCTACTACTCGCTCGCCAATACCGAGTACGGCACGACCGGCAGCGCCTCGTGCAACTCGACGCTCGGCAACGGTGTCGCCAGCTCGTGCATTTTCTACGACGTGACCCAGGGCGATATGGACATGAACTGCACCGGCACACAGAACTGTTACACTCCATCGGGCACCTATGGCGTGCTGTCCACCTCGAACTCGGCGTTTTATCCCGCGTATCCGGCGACAGTTGGATGGAATTTTGCCACCGGGATCGGGACCGTCAATGTCCTAAACCTTGTGATGGCATTCGCCACGACCGCACCGACGCCCACTCCGACTGCCACACGGACTTCGACGGCTACACCGACACGGACATCGACGGCTACACCGACACGGGCATCGACGGCTACCGCGACTGCCACACAGACTTCGACGGCATCTCCGACTGCGACGCCCACTCCGACTGCCACACGGACTTCAACGGCTACACCGACACCCACATCGACGCCAACCAGGGTTCCCGAGTCGCTGAACGTCACACCGTCGGCGAAGAATTTCGGCAAAGTGAAAGTGGGGAAGGTCAAAAGCGTAACGCTGACGCTCAGCAATCCGGCCAAGAAGGGATCGCCGATCGTCTTCGGGAACCCGATGATGACGGTCCCGGCGACCAGCCCGCAGGTATTTGGGTTTCCGGCGAGAGTCACGAACTGCCCCGCGCAGCTGCTGCCGAAGGAAAAGTGCAAGCTCAACGTGCAATTCGCTCCGGCATCGCAGGGTGCGACGTCCTCCGCGGTAACCATCTTTGACAACGCGGGTAACGCGAACCAGGTGATCAAATTGCGGGGTACTGGGGAATGAGCAGGACACGAGCTTGAGCCGTTTTATTTAGGCGTGTCCCTATGCTTTTGTAAGCGAGGCTCCTCACCAATCTGGCGGGCTAATGGAGGACGCATCGTGTCGATACTCTCGGAGTTCAAGCAGTTCGCAATCAAGGGCAACGTGATCGATCTTGCGGTCGGCTTCGTAGTCGGCGCCGCGTTCGGGAAAATCGTTACCTCGTTTACCAACGACATTCTTATGCCGCCGATCGGCCTGGCGCTCGGCGCAGTCGATTTCTCCAACCTGTTCATCAATCTTTCGTCGAAGCATTACCCGACCATCGCGGCAGCGAAGGCTGCGGGCGCACCGACGCTGAACGTCGGATTGTTCATCAACACGATCATCGACTTCCTGATAATCGCGTTCGCAGTCTTTCTACTCGTCAAATGGGTGAATCACCTCGTCGGCGAAAAGCCCGCGCCATCCGCCACCAAGGAATGTCCATATTGCCTGAGCGCGATTGCGCTCGGCGCCACGCGATGTCCCCATTGCACGTCGGAACTGAAGGCGGCGTGAACAGTGAACAACATCTCCCGGCAGTGAAAAAGTGAAAAAGTGAAAAAGTGAAAAATGCGGAGGCGCACGCGGACTTGCCGCGCGCGGCTGCGGCACTGAGACGCCGATATTTGTCGCTACTCGCCGGCCTGCGCGACGTCGGCCATCGCCTTCGCCGCGCGCGCGCAAACCTCGCTCAGGACTTCGTCAGTGATCACGGTCGAGAGCGCGATCATCCCGCGGGGTGCGAGAAACAAACCCTGGTTGAGCGCCGCCAGATGGAAGTTGGCGATCGCGCGGGCGTCCTCGCGCCCGATCGTCGCGAGCGGCGGCTCTTTGAGGAAAAACACGTTCATCAGCGATCCGTAATGCCGCACGGAAAACGGCAGCCCCACCTGACGCGCCGCGCGCGCCAGCTCGGCGGCCAGCCGCTCGGCCTGCTTGGCCATCTTGTCGATTCGCGCCTGCGTCAGCTCGCGCATCGACACGACCCCGGCCGCGCAGGTGACCGGATTGCCGTTGAAAGTGCCCGAATGAACGATCGAGCCGCGATTGCGCGGATCGAACGCCGACATCACTTCTTCGCTGCCGCCGAGCGCTCCGACCGGAAATCCGCCGCCAATGATCTTTCCGAACATCGTCAGGTCCGGCTTGACGTCGAAAATCTGCTGCCCGCCGCCTTCGGCCAGCCTCAGCGTGATCACCTCATCGACGACGAACATCGCACCTGCGCTATGCGCCGCTTCGGCAACGCGCCCGAGAAATTCGGCCGGCGGCTCCACGATGCCCCCTGCGCCGAGAATCGGTTCGAGAAACACCGCCGCAATCTCCGCACCGCGCTCGTACAGCAGCGCCTCGAACACAGTCGCCTCGCCGAAGTCGGCGAGCATCGTGCGCTCGCCGTCCTGGCCGGTCAGCCCGACTTCCAAATCATCGTACGATCCATGATAGCCATAGCGCGCCATCAGGATGAGCTTGCGGCCGGTAAGGCGCCGCGCGACGTGTGTCGCGAGCATCCCGGCCTCCGTCCCTGAATTGCAAAATCGCACGCGATCCACAGATTCGACGCGCTCGCACAGCAGAGTCGCCAGCTCGATCTGCGCCTCCGATCGCGCCGGCCACGAGCTGCCGTCACGAACCGCCTTGCTCGCCGCCTCGACGATCGGCGGGTAAGCGTTGCCGTGAACCAGGCTGGTGGAGTTGCCAAGCAGATCGATGTACTTGTTGCCGTCAACGTCCCAAACGAAAGAACCTTCGCCGCGCTTGAGCGTGAGCGGGTAGGGCCGATGGTAGGCGCTGGTGCGGGTGTCCCCGCCGGGCATCACGCGCTCGGCGCGCTTGGCGAGTTGCGCGGATTTTTCGGTCGCGGCGCGATAGTGTTCCTCGATACTGTTCATGGTCTCTTCCCCCGACTCTTCATCGTCTCATCCCTCTGATGAGATATAACGAGCGTTTGCGCGCCCGCCGGCATTGTATTCCTCCATCATTTGCGGGTATCTCGCTGCCGCGAGTCAAGCTCCCCGCCGCCGGCAACGCCACGGACACACACATTATCGTTTATTCCGGCTGTTCGAGTGCGTCCTTCTCTCCTGGCAGAATGTTGAAAAACTCAGCTCAACTTTTCGATTTCGTGTCGCCGTATTGCAATACCTGTACCTTCTCGACCGTGATCAGCCCCGAGCCCATCATTTTATCGAGCACCGGCATGAATGCGTCGTGTAGCCGCCGCAGATTACCACCATCACGAACTGCCGCGCCGGCGTTCCGACCAGCAGGCGCGAGTCGGGGCCGGTCAGCGTCGCGAAAAATCCGATCACCAGGCATCCCGTGATATTCACGAACATCGTGCCGTACGGAAACGTGCCGCCGGTGAGCGTGGTAATCACTCCCGAAAAGAAATACCGTCCCATCCCGCCGAGCGCACTGCCAATCGCAATCAGGAAATACGCGAGCGCCCAGGAACCTCCAGACACTTACCCGGCCGCCGATTGCGCGAAATGGCCGTCGTTCGCCGAGTCCGTTCACAATCAGATGAAAATAGATGAGTCCGGGGTAAGGATGCCAACGCGATCGTTCCAATTGGTTGTCGCGTCTGCATCTCCACCGCCCCCGCCTCCGCCAAAAGTTACGCCTCGTTGCCGCCGATACCGACGTGATTCTCCAGCGCGCGCACTCGCCGTATTATTTCGGGCAGCCGCGTCAGCGCGGCCGCGTAGCGGCGCCACTTGCGCACGTCCACCGCCGGGATGCCTCCGACGATCGCATCGTCTTTCAAGCTGTTGTGGATCCCGGATTTCGCCACGACCATGACGCGATCGCCGATCGTCACGTGATCGGCGCATCCCGCTTGTCCGCCGAACAGGCACCATTTGCCGATTCGCGTCGAGCCCGAGATTCCCACGTGGCCCGAGAATCGCGAGTACTCGCCGATTTCGCAGTTGTGCCCGATATGCACCTGATCGTCGAGCTTCACGCCGCGATGCAGCACCGTCGCCCCCATCATCGCGCGATCGACCGTCGAATTCGCGCCGATCTCAACATCATCCTCGATTATTACGCCGCCGACCTGCGGAATCTTGATCAAGTCGCCCTTTTCCTCGACGAACCCGAAACCGTCGGCGCCGATTACCGCGCCGTTCAAAATCGTTACCCGATTTCCAATCACCGTGCCTTCGCGAATCGAGGCCTGGCTGTGCGCGGTGAAGCGATCGCCGATGCGCACGTTGGGGTAAATCGTAACGTTCGGATGAATCACCGCATCGCGCCCAATCGTAACGCCCGCACCGATTACCGCCGATGCGCCGATCGCCGCGTCCGGACCGATCATCGCGTCGGGCGCGATCGAAGCCCGCGGATCGATTCCCGGCGCGGGCCGGTACGGCGGGAAGAAAATCTCGAGCACGCGGGCGAAGTCGGCGTATGGATTCGCGCTGACAAGCGTCGCGCACTTCGCGCCCGCCGCAAGCTCGGCAGTTGTGATTGCCGCCGATACGTTGGATTGCAGCGCGGAGGCGTACTTCGTGCTCGCGACGAAGACGATCATGCCGGGACCGGCGGCCTCGATTGGAGCCGGCGCGAAAATCTCCACGCCGCCGTCACCGCGGATTTCGAGTCCCAGCTTCGATGCGAGTTCCTTGAGTTTCATCTTGATGCCCTGGTTTTCCGGTGAATGAAAGTTTTCAGTCTTCGGTATTCAACGCGACGCGCGCGCCGCGAGGATTGCGTCGGCGAGCTCCGCCGGCTCGATTTGCGTCAGGCAGTTGTAATGACCGAAGCGGCAGGTGCGCGCCAGGCACGGACTGCATTCGAGCTTGTGGTAAATCACGCGCGTCTTCGGCCCCAGCGGCCCGGTGCGATTCGGATTGGTCGATCCGAAAATCGCGACGGTCGGGATTCCCAGCGCTCCCGCCAGATGCATGCATCCTGAATCGTTGCCGATGAACCCGTCGCACAGCGACAACAATGCGATCAGCTCGCCGACATTGGTGTGCCCGGCTGCGATCATCGCGCCCGATTTGCTCGCCGCCGCAACTTCTTCGCACTTCGCGCGCTCCGACGACGCGCCAACCAGCACGACTTCGGCGTCCTCGCGATGCGCGATCAAATCGATCAACGCGCCGTAGCTGTCCGCGGGCCATTCCTTGGCCGGTCCGTAGGCCGACGCGGGAGCGATTGCAAAGACCGGACGGCCGGGACGCCTGCGATTCGCCGCGAGCCATTCCCGCATCCGCTCGCGATGCGGTCCGTGGACGTCGATTGCCAAATCATCGGCGCGGGTGTCGGCAACGCAAACGCCCGTCGCGCGCACCATCGCGAGCCAATAATTCACCTGATGGCCGGTAACCGCTTCGGGCGGCGGCGACGCTTTCAGCGTCAGCATCGCGCCGCGCGCATCGGCGACAAATCCGGCGCGCCGCCGGATTCCGGCCATCGCGATCCACAACGCCGACTCGAAACTGTTTGGAAACAACACTCCCAGGTCGAATCGCCGCGAGCGGATTTCTCCGACAATTCTGCGGCGATCGAAAAACCCGGAAAGACCGCGCCCAACCGAGTACGGTATCACCTCGTCGAGCCATCGGGCCCCGTCAAAGAAGCTCGCCAGTTCCTTCTTGATCAGCACCGCGAGATGCGCGCCCGGCCACGCGCGGCGGATTGCTCGAAGCGCGGGCGTGCTCATCACCAAGTCGCCCAGCCAATTGACCTCCTTGACCAGGATGCGGCCCGGCGGAGGCTCGAGCATGAGCGCGGGCGCCGACAGCGCCGGCGCACGCGAATCAAGCGCCTCGTGACGCCGACTATTTTCCGATTCCACGCTAATAATTGCCCGCAGCGCGCGTTCGATCCTGCCAAAGATTTCATCACGCGCGCGCCTCCAAATAAACCCGCGCGAATTCTGGAATCTGGCGGCGCGCACCGCACCGCGAAAACGCCCGCAAAACTGAAGCGGAGCTCGCGTCGAAGTGCGTTCATCGCCGCGCTAGAGGAACATCGCACCTTCGCCGACGATCGCGCATCGGCCGCCGATTCGGATTGCGAATGCGCCGCTGTTTTTGCGCACGACCTCGACGCGAATCTCGCTCGGCCGTCCCATCTCGACGCCTTGTTGGATCAAGAATGAAGCCGAGGGTGCGGGTTTGATCAATCCGTATGTGGCTGCGTACGCGCCGAACGGAGCCGCGGCGCTTCCAGTCGCCGGGTCCTCGGGAACTCCGTCTTGTGGTGCGAACATCCGCGATCGAGCGGAGAACTCGCCCGACTCGTTCGCGACAAACATATAAAAATAAGACGACTGCTCACCCGCCTTGAACAGCGCCGCGAGCGACGCCTCGTTGGGAGCGCATTTCGCGAGCGCGTCGAGGGCACGAAGCGGGACAAAGATGAACGGATTGCCGGTCGAGACACTCTGCATTGGCAGATCGTCGCGAATGTCCGCGGCGGAGATTCCAAGCGCCTTCGCGACACGCCCGCGATCGCGACGCTTCGCGCCGAATTCCGGCTCGCGATGCGCCATCCAGACAAAGTCCGGCTTGCCGCCAGCACTCGCGATCGTGACGGTCACCAGCCCGATTCCGAGTTGCAACGTCGCATCGACATTCGCCGACTCGAGCGCGATCTCGCCGCGACTCGCGAGCACCCATGTGGCGCCGACCGTGGGATGCCCGGCCATCGGAATTTCGCGCCTCGGCGTGAAAATCCTGACGCGCCGCGCGGCGCGGGCAGATTCGGCCGCCATCACGAACGTCGATTCACTGAAGTTCATCTCATGCGCCAGCTCCTGCATCTCGCTCGCGCTGAGCGTTGCCGCGTCGGTGAAGACCGCGAGTTGGTTGCCGCCGAAAGGCCGCGACGTGAAGACATCTACGAGGGTGAACGGAATTTTCCTGGACATCCGGCGATTGTGCCGCGGCGGCGCGCGCGAGCCAATCGGGAATTCAAATGAAAAGCGGCGATCCGTTTGGGGACCGCCGCTTCGACAATTTGAAATCGCCGCGCTTACTTGCCGACGATAAACACGCAGCTGGTGGTGCCGCTGCCGCCGATGTTCAGCATCGCAAATTTCTTCGCACCCTCGACCTGGTAGTCGCCCGCGCTATCCGTTATCTGCCGATGGCAATCGAGCATCTGGCGCACGCCGGTCGCGCCGACCGGATGGCCCGCGCCTATCAGCCCACCGCTCGGATTGATCGGCAGCTTGCCGCCGAGCTCGATCACGCCTTCCTCGACCGCCTTCCACGATTCGCCCGGCTTGGTGATTCCAAAATGATCGATCGCCATGTACTCGGAAGTGGTGAAGCAGTCGTGCGTCTCGATTCCCGAGAGCTCGGCGGCGGACGCGATGCCCGCGCGCTTGAAGGCGTCGAGAATTGCCTGGCGTGTATGCGGCAACACGTAGGCGTTGTCCCTGCTCTCGGCGACCTTGGTGTCGAATTCGATCGGCGCCGTGTGATGGCCCCATCCGAGGATGCGCGGAATGTCGGCGAGCGTCTTGCCGTTGCGTTTGGCCCACGCGCGCGCAAATTTTTCCGACGCGAGGAAAAGCGCGACCGAGCCGTCCGTGACCTGCGAGCAATCGCTCACTTTGATCCGGCCGCCGATGCGCATATTGAATTTGCTTTCGTGCTGCGCGTGACTCTCGCTCATGAACCAGTTGCGGGTCTGCGCGTTCGGATTGCGCTTTGCGTTGGAATAATTCACCGCCGAAATATGCGCGAGGTGTTCATCCTTGAGGCCGTAACGCTTGTCGTACTCGTCGCCGAGCCGGCCAAACAGTTTCGGAAACGGGAATTCGATTCCCTTGGCTTCGCGCTCGTACCACGCCGCGGTGCCCAGGATGTCGCCGCCGGTGGTCGAATCGACGGTCTTCATTTGTTCGACGCCGACCACGCACGCCAGGTCGTAGCGCGCGGCTTCGATATCGGCCGACGCCGCGATCAATGCGATCGAGCCCGACGCACATGCCGCTTCATGACGGCTCGTCGGCAGCCCGGAGAAAACGGGATCGATCTCGAGGAAAAATGCGCCGATATGGCCCTGCTTGGCGTACAGCTCGGCGGCGAAGTTGCCGACGTGAGCAGTTTCAACTTCGCGCGGCTCGATCCGGGTAGCTTCGAGCGCGCCCAAAGTTGCCTCGCGCATCATCGCCACGAAATGCTTTCCTTCTTTCGACCAATTGCGGGCAAAGTCGGTTTGCGCTCCGCCCAATACGTACACCGGCGCTGCTTTTGTCATCGCGCGCTCCTATCGGTCATCGAATTAAATCATCCAACAAAGGTCCGGCCGTATTCGAGTATGCCGCCGGAGAACATTCTAGCACCGCTCGCCGCAGCTTGCTCGACGACCGCCGGGACCGTCAGTTTCAGCTTTTGCAGCATCGCCACCGTGTTCTTCGCGCCGAGCAAATCGACGATCGCCGTGGGCGGCGCCCAGTTGAAGCCGTACGACATGATAGTGTCCACGTCGGCCGAACTCGCGGCCACTTCGCCGACGCGGTTCAGCGCGTAGCTGACGTAACCGAGCACAACGCGGCGGCATACGTCGGCATCCGCGCCCTTGGCTTCGGCGAGGACCTTCAACGCCTCGCCGTAGCGGCCCACGTGATGCAACTGTTTCATCTTTTCGACAAATTCGATCGGTGCGGGTTTCTGGTAGTTCTCGTGCCCGCCGGTCTTCGGATCGAGCACGAAGACTTGCTTGCCCGCGCGGCGGTAGAAGCCGCCCCGCTCGGGCGTCTTGTCGCCGAGGCATCCCTTGTGAAGCGCGACATTCATATACGCGGGCATCGCGAAGGACTCGTGCGCCTCGTCCTCGCAGTTGGCATGGACGTTGTCGACGATCGCCTTGTGCACGTCCCATCCGACCATGTCGACGGTCGCCAGCGGCGCCATCGCGCGCCCGGTATGCGGCCCGATCAAATAGTCTATAAACGCGACGCCGTGTTCTGCGGCCAGTTGCGCCGTTTCATTCAGCACCTTGAAGCCGACCCGATTGCCGACGAACGCGGGCATATCTTTGCTGACGATCACCTTGCGGCCCAGCCGTCTCGTCAGCATCGCGACGACGCCCTTTACCACCGCCGGATCGGTATCGGGTCCTGGAATGACTTCGGTGCCGACGATCACCTGCGGCGGATTGAACAGGTGGACGCCGAGGAAATTGCGGCGAAATGAATCGCTTCGTCCGCGCGCCATTTCCGCGACTGACAGTCCCGAGGAACCGGACGCCACGATCGCGTCGGGACGCCGGCTCTTGTCGATCAGCTCGAAGAATTGTCTTTTGAGCGGCAGATCTTCGGCGAGCGACTCGAAGATAATAGCGGCCTCGCTAACCGCGCGGCTGAGGTCGGTGTCGTACGCGCCCAGCGAGATCCGCTCCGCGATCGCTTCCGCGCGCGCGTCGTTCTGCGCGTCCGCTAATCCTTGGGCTGCTTTGTCGGACCTCCGCGCCAGCAGCGTGACGCTATATCCTCCCCCCGCTAATACGCATCCCGCGCCCGCGCCCATGGTGCCGTTGGCGCCGATAATTACGACCTTGTTGTTGTTGGCCAAGCAGCTCTCCGGTCCTGGCGGAATTATGGTTTCGTCAAGCGGCACTCCTGCCGCCGAGCTCTAATGCGCGCGCGATCATCCGAACTACCGCGCCTCAAAGCGCGGGCGCTCAAAGCGGTGTTGGGTCTCATCGAGGCTGCTTTGCAGCGCTGCGCCGTCGCAGCCGCGGGCCGCAACAGATGCTAGCCGAGGGCGGCTATCCGTGCCAAGCAGCGTGCGGCGGGCGAACGGCGTCCGCTGCTCCGCGAAAAAATTCCTGGGTCAAGGTTCATGCCATACTCGCCCTGCCGTGCCGATCAACTCGTCGGCCTCATTCGGTCCCCAGCTGCCCGCCGGATACTCGGCCATCGGCACGCGCGCGCCGTCGCTCCACGAATCCAATATTTCCTGCACGAACTCCCACGACTTCTCGACGAACTGCGCGCTGGGGAACAGCGTATGGTCGCCGTCCATCACGTCGAGCAGGAGTCGTTCGTATCCGTCGGGCGAGGCGCCGTCGCCGAACGCAGTCTTGTAGCTGAGATTCATCCGCACCGGTTGCAGCACCAGGTCCAGCCCCGGCCGCTTGGTCATCACGTCGAACGAAAAACCCTCGTCGGGCTGAATCCGAATCGTCAGCGCGTTGGCGGGAACCGCCGAATCGCGATTGAACAGAATTTGCGGCACGTCCTTGAACTGCACGTAGATCGAGCTCGCCCGCCGCTTCATCCGCTTGCCGGTCCGGATGAAAAATGGCACCCCCGACCATCGCCAGTTGTCAATATATGTCTTCAGCGCGACGAACGTCTCGGCGCGCGAATTGTCGGGGACGCCCGGCTCATCCATGTAACCGGCCACCGGCTTGCCGTCTGCGTCGATACCCGCGCCATACCGCGCCCGCACCGTAGTCGCGCGCGCATGCTCCGGCGTGATCGGACGCAGCGTGCGCAACACGTTGAGCTTCGCGTCCGTGATCGCCGTCGCGTCGAGCGACACCGGCGCTTCCATCGTCAGCAGCGACAGCGTTTGCAGGATGTGATTCTGCACCATGTCGCGCAGTGCGCCGGCACAATCGTAAAACGCCGCGCGGTTACCCACGCCTTCCGCTTCCGCCACGGTGATTTGCACGTGATCGACGTTGCGGCTGCCCCACAGGCGCTCGAAAATATTATTCGAGAAGCGCAGCACCAGCAGGTTCTGCACGGTTTCCTTGCCGAGGTAGTGATCGATCCGGAAAATCTGCGACTCGTCGAGATGCTTCACCAGCACGCGGTTGATTTCGAGTGCGCTCGGCAGATCGTGGCCGATTGGTTTTTCGACGACGACGCTTGAGAAGTTCGGCGCATCCGGCGGACTGATCAGGCCGGCCTGCGCAAGCCGCTCAACCGACTCGCCAATCGCTTCGGGCGGGATCGCCAGGTAGTAAACGCGATTGGGCGGGAGACCGCGGGCTTTTTCGATAGCTTCAAGTTTCACTTTAAGTTTTGTGAAACCGTCGGGATGGTCGAGCCCGGAGAGATAGTCGAGGCCGTCAGCGAACGTCGCCCAGCAACCCTCATCGACTTTCAGGCGCGAGAACCGGGCGGTCCAATCGTGCGCACTTTTGCGGAACTCGTCGAGCGACATTTCGCGCCGCGCAAATCCGAGCACCGCGCTTTTCGCCGGCATCATGCCCTGGCCGCATGCGACGAGATTGTACAGCGCCGGAATCAGCTTGCGCTTGGCGAGATCGCCCGACGCGCCGAATATTACCACCGTGCACGGCGGCGCCGGTTGGGCTCGTTGCATGGTCAGCAGATTGTCCATCTCGCGGCCCTCCTTATGAGATTGCCAGGCGCGTGGCCCCACTGGTAACTCCAAGCGATGATTGATAAGTGTGACACGTTCCCCATCTTCATGAAAAAGCTGCTCGCCCAGAATCTCCGCATGACTTCCGACTGCAACCCCCGGCGCGCATCGCTCATGAAAACGACAGCCAACTGATGGCGGCAGCGAAATCTTTGTCCGCCGCCTCGGAGCCCGCTCCGCTCGGCCAATGGATCCCGGTAGTTCTGTGGGGCGCGTTGATCTTCACACTCTCGACCTCGGCGTTTACCGCCGCCAACACGGCCAGGATCATCGACCCGATCCTGCGATGGTTGCTTCCCGTAATGACCGCCGCGTCGATTGACGTATGCCACAACCTGATTCGCAAGGCCGCGCATTTTACCGAATACGGAATACTTTTCTGGCTGCTGGTCCGCGGTCCGATGGCGCGGCGGCCCTACCTGGCGTTGTTGCTTTGTGTAGTGTACGCGCTGACCGACGAGGGCCATCAGGCGTTCGTGCCCGGTCGCACCGCGTCGCTATATGATGTCGCACTCGACTCGACCGGCGCGCTCTTCAGCCATTTCCTGACCACCGCAATCGCCGAAATCGCGTAGTAAGCTCTTTGATGACTGATAAGTGTGGCACGTTCCCGATCTTCATGAAAAAGCTGCTCGCCCAAAATCTCCGCATGACTTCCGACTCCACCCCCCGGCGCGCATCGCTCATGAATACGACAGCCAACTGATGCCGGCGGTGAAATCTTTATCAGAGGGCGCCTCGGAGCCCGCTCCGCTCGGCCAATGGATCCCGGTAGTGCTGTGGGGCGCGTTGATCTTCATACTTTCGACCTCGGCGTTTTCCCCCGCCAACACGGCCAAGATCATCCACCCGATGCTGTTGCTTCCCGGAATCACCCCCGCGTCGGTTGACTTTTGCCACAGGCTGCTTCGCAAGGTCGCCCATTTTATCGAATATGGAGTGCTTTTCTGGCTGCTGGTCCGCGGTCCGATGGCGCGGCGGCCCTACCTGGCGTTGTTGCTTTGTGTCGTGTACGCGCTGACCGACGAGGGCCATCAGGCGTTCGCGCCCGGTCGCACCGCGTCACTATATGATGTCGCACTGGACTCGATCGGCGCGCTCTTCAGCTTTTTCCTGACCACCGCAATCGCCGAAATGCGTAGCAAGCTCTTTACCCGGGCGGTTCCTCAATCGCTGAGCTGATCCGATCGACCCGCCCGAAGAACGCGCGCAGATTTTTCATGTCGGCGGGAATTTTCAGATCGCCCGTGAACGCCAGGTAGAACAACTGGCCATAGAGCGCGAAATCCGCCAGGCCGATCCTGCCGGTCAGAAACGGCATGCTCGCCAGTTGCTCCTCGAACGGCGCGAGAGCGGCGCGCGCGCGTTCCCAGTTGGCCGAATGCTCCGAGATAGTTCGATCGACGAAACCCGCGCCGTACTTGCGCTCGCGAATCAGACGCCATAGCGCGGCGCGATCCGCACCCTCCCGGATGTGAATCGCGAGTTCGTCGGCGAGCGCGACGCGATACAGCGCATCCTCGAGTTGGTTGTCGATGTAATCGGCGAGGACGAGATGCATCCCGCGCCATCCAGCGGGGAAAATCGTCGGCTCGGGATAAAGCTCCTCGAGTCGCATCGCGATTCGCGCGGAATCGACGATGGTCTCGCCGTTCTCGAGCGTGACCGCCGGCACCATTATCTGGCCCGAGGCGAGGAGCAATTCCTTGCGCTCCAGGTAGTCAACCTCGACGACTTCGAACTCGACGCTCTTGAACGCCAGCAGCTTGCGCACCTTGGCGCAGAACGGGCTGCCGAGAAACTGGTACAGCTTCGCCGCCATTATCGTCCTCCAAGTGCGTGGATTACGTCGTCGAGGTCAAGCCCGGAAATCGAATCGCGCACGACGTCGGCCGCCGCCAGATCGGCCGCCGGTGCGCTATGGCATAGCGCTATCACTTTCATGCCTGCGCGGTGCGCCGCCTCGATTCCGGCCCGCGTGTCCTCGACCACCACACATTCGTCCGCCCGGATCGGATCGCGATCCCAGTGGATAAATCCGAGCCGGTCAAGAGCCGCGATGAAAGCGTCGGGCGCAGGCTTGCCGCGCTCGACGTCCTCCGCCGCGATAATGTCGAGAAACAACTCGCGAAGTCCGGCACGGCGAAGAATCGCTTCGGCCTCGGCGCGCAGCGTACCGGTCGCGATCATCAGCGGAAACCGTCGCGCGCAATCGCGCGCGAACTTCCCGGCGCCCGGGTAGAGAACCTCGCGCTCGGCAACCATCGCTTGATAGACGACGGTCTTGCGCGCGATCAGGCTCGCGATGTGTTCCTCGCCCGCGTCCATCCGATTCTCGCGCAGCACCATGGCGAAGCAATCGTGATCGTTAAGTCCAATCAGCCGCGTGAAGTATTCGTCACGTGGGATTTCGATTCCTTCGGGCCGCAAAACTTGGTTGAAGGCCGCGAAATGCAACGGCTCGGTGTCGACGAGGGTCCCGTCGAGATCGAATATGACCGCGCGAATCATTCTCGAACTATGATTTACATGCCCGCCCCGCCCTTGGAAGCGGGCGGGGCGAGGATCGCGGTGCTCTCGCGCTGGCGCGTGGTTGATCTTATCGGTTGGCAAGAGCGCCGGGCGCGTCCGGCGCTTCAATAGCCCTTTGACGTAGCCGTACGTAAGTAGTAGCGCTCGCTTGCATGGACACCAAAGACGCGGGCCGGAAGGGCGGCCTGAAGAAATGGACGAAGGTCAAGAGCAAGCGCCAGCGCAGCGAGATCATGAAGCGCGTGCGCCGGGGAAGGAAGTTCACCAAGCCGCGGAGCGGTCGCGGCCACGGCGGCGGGAAACGCCGCAAGGACGCAGGCCGATGAACTTCGTCGTGGTTGATGTGGAAACGGCAAACCCCGACCTGTCGAGCATCTGTCAAATAGGCATTGCATGCTTCCGTGACGGGAGGCTGAAAAATTCGTGGGAGTCTCTTGTCAACCCCGAGGATGAGTTCGACCCTCTCCATGTTTCTATTCACGGCATCGACGAAGAGAAGGTTAGGGGTTGTCCAAACTGGGCCGCGGTCTACCCAGAAGTGAGTAGGCTTTTACAAAGCAACATCGTAGCTAGCCACACGCCCTTTGATCGCGTTGCCTTGCACCGAGCGTGCGAAAGATACCAACTCGTTCATTCCGAGTATCGGTGGCTTGACTCTGCCATGGTGGTCAGGCGCGCATGGCCGATGTTTTCTCGCTCAGGCTACGGTCTCTCAAATGTGGCGGCGGAGTTTGGAATTCAGTATACGCCGCACGATGCCCTACAAGACGCTTGCTGCGCGGGCGAGGTTCTTCTTCGAGCAATCGCGGAGTCCGGTATAAGCATTGATGCGTGGCTTGAGCGGGTAAAGCAGCCGATTAACCTGCCGGTACGGACAACCACTGAGCTCGCCAGTCCGCGCCCACCAAGGGCTTTGCCGAGGCCTGCGCCCGCAGTCGCTCGTTGTGGAAATCCAGAAGGACCACTTTTTGGCGAAGTACTAGTCTTCACAGGCGCCTTGTCAATGCCGCGCCATGAGGCGGCTGACGCAGCGTCCGCTGCGGGTTGCGAAGTCGCTACCAGCGTGAGCAAGCACACGACCCTGCTTGTGGTAGGCGACCAGGATATTCGCAAACTCGCGGGCTACGAAATGAGTTCAAAGCACCGCAAAGCTGAGGAACTGATGTCCCAAGGTCAGAACATTCGGGTCATCACCGAGAGCGACTTCAAGCGCATTACCGATCTGGTAAATGGATAGATGATAGCGAAAGGTAACCCGGTCCCTTCTGGTCTACCAAACTGCGCGCGGTGTGGCGCGGCGGCGCTTTTTCCCAATGCCCGTTTCTGCGGCCATTGCGGCGCGCCGCTAACCGGCGGTCAATCTGACTTGCCTGACTGGCAGCGGCCGGCGCCGGCCAAGTATCACCACGTCGTGATGAGCCGGCGAGCGATGAGCTGTCCCGAGTGCGGTTATCCGATGATGTGGGGGTTCAAGAAGGTCTGCCGACAATGCGGCGCGCAATTGGTGATGGTGCCACGGCTCTTCCATCCGTATCACGTGCGGGTGTTTGTAAAGGGGCCGCGTGCCGCGCTCTACGAGCTTGGCGTCGATCTGTTCTGGCTCGCGGTGATGCTCGGCGTGTTTGTGCTGATCGGTAAGGCGCTCAAGTGAGGTGATCGCGATGGCAACGAATCCGATCGGTGCCGCATTCACAAGCTGTCCGCGCTGTGGCGCTGAGAGGCGATCGCTGCGTTCGCGCTTCTGTTCGCGATGCGGATTGCGGCTTTCAAGCGAGCGGGCTTTGAACGTCGCCTGGTTCGTTTACGAGATTGGAGCAGTGCTCGTGGCCCTGATGTCGCTCGGACTGCTCGTATGGTTATTGCGGGTTCTGTGGTTGTCGAGGTCGGGGTTGTGGGAGTTCTTGAAGTGGTCCTGGAGTTGAGTGGGCACTGATTTAGGAGGCTCCAATGGCGCGCAAAGGCGGAAAGGATCGAGGAGTAATGGAGTGGCCGCAAGCCTCCGGCAAGTGGTGGGCTTCCTACGCTGGGGCGGACGGCAAGATGCACCGCGGTCTCGCTCGTTGCGGACCCAGGGGTTATCGGTCTGCCGCGCCCAGGTTTGAATCCATCTTGCGACCCTGACCGCAAGATACAAGGGGTTACCCCTGCCCAAGGGGGTGCGGAACCCACGGTGGGTTTCGCATTCAATTAAGTGATACCCGGCTTGGGTTCAAATCGCGCACCCCACACGTGCACGCTGACCGGTTCGACCTTGACGATTGGATTTTTCTCGGGCGTCAGACTCATCGCGCGGTACTGCAGATATTTGTCGCGCAGATGACGTATCGCGAGGAGGTATTCTTCGGCGTCTTCGACCACGCGGGCATTTCCACGAATCAGCACGTACGCGAGTTGCGACCAATCTTCTTCATAGTGATCGATCACAATGGCGACGCGCGGATTTTCCGCGATATTGCGCATTCGCTTGAGCGCCAAACCGGTTTGACGCTTGGGTTTCTCGTCGATCGCGAAGTAGATGCGCTCGCCGTCGAACCAGTAGCAGAGCGGGACGTTGTGCGGAGCGCCGACGCCGTCGGCGGTCGCCAGATGGGCGACGCGGGCGCCGGCGACAAACTGCTGCACGCGCGGATCGGCAAGCCGAGCGACCATATCGTTAAGTGGAGCGGCCGGAACATTTGCCGCGGTGCGTTTCGCTTTCGTTGCCATCACCGTTTCTCCAGCCGCGCTTTCTTGCCGATCTTTTTCCAGACGGTCGAGCGCGCCGCGCGCGGCACGCGCGAGCGACTCGTCGGAGCGGTCGGCCGCCGCGGACGCGAGCGCGGTCATGGCGTCCTCGGTTGGGCTTTGAATATTGCCGAGCGCCGAGGCTGCGGCGCGGCGCACGCCCGCATCCGGATCGGATTTGAGGCATCCGAGCATGATTCTCGCCGCCGCTTCCGGCGCATCGCGCATCCGCGACAGCACTGCCAACGCCGCCAGCCGCACGTGAACATTCGAGTCGTGCACGGCGCGCTCGACGACGGCGAACAGTTCAGGGCCGGCGATACGGAGGTCGCGGATGCAGTAGAGCGCCATCTTGCGCGCGTTGCGGTCGGTGTCGGGATCGGCAGCGAATTTGAGCAGGCGCGCGCGAATTTGCTGGAGATTTTCGCGTCCGAGGCGGACCATCAGGTCGGTCGCCGCCCACCTGACATCGCCGTCGTCGTCGGACATCGCCTCCCACAGCGCGTCCGCGCACTCCATCGCAAACGCGCCTGCGCCGATTTGGCCCAGCGCGAACGCGCCAGCCCATCGCACGCGGCGATTGGCGCTTGCGATTGCCTCGCGAAGCTTTTCAGTGACGACTGGGTTGCCTGACCCGGCAATTGCTACGAGTTCATCGATCGCCCGGCGTTGAACGGTTTTGCGCGCGTCGCCAAGTTCCCGCATCAGTTTCCCGACTAGGGCTGTGTCGGTTTGTTTTAACATTGGGTGCAGGGGTCACCCCTGCCTTTCAATTTACACCCGCGATAAGGCGCACGAGATTGGACAGTTCGCCCGCGCCGAGAAAGAAATTGCTGTTGTTGTTTTCGTTGTCGCCAAATGTCTTCGCGACTGCGTGCGAAACCGATGCCAGGTCGAGCGGGCGGCCGCAAAGTTCGCTTTCGAGTTCGGCGACAGCCGGCGAATTGGCGATGAAATCCCCGCTCAGCCGCACTGCCTCGATGGCGCCGTCGGCTTTGAGCACGACGGCAGCCTCGATGGCGCCGAGTTGCGATGCAATTCGATTCCTGAGCGTCGGCGATGCTCCCGCGACGGGTGGGTGTATCCAGTTTGAGATGTCAAGCCCGCCTCGTTGCCCGCGGTGATCCGCCTGGGCAGATTCGATCGCGGTCAACTCGCGGCGTCGAGTCGGGCCGAGCGAACTCCGGTAGCCGGACGCGATCGCGCCGGCGAGCTCGTCGAAAGAGACGTCGCGAGCAAGCTCGCGCACCACCTTGGTGGCGGACGCAGCGTCATACATGCGGCATGAAAGCGCGCCGTCGGGGTCGATGCGTTCCAAATCGTGGACGAGTTCTTCCATTCCGCGATTGTGCGCAATCGCCGCCTCGAAAAGCATCGCGCCCGAAGCGTCAGTCTCGAAAGTGCACATGGCAATCTCGCGCTGCTCGACGGTTATCGCGTCGCGGCCGGGGTAGAAACAATCGATTCCAAGCGCGCGCATCCCGGTCAGGAGGCCACGAGCGTAGCGATTCATGATCTGCTCGGGTTTCAGGTTATTCAGTTTTTTCGCTGGCGCGGTGTCCTCTTTCAGCAGTGCGGTGCGAGTCGGAAGAATGAGCGCAAGCCCGAGCCATCCATTGCCCGCGCCGACGACGCGACCACCGGTCAGACGCCGTATCACGTTGATTCCGTCGCGCTCGGGCGCTCCGCCAAATGCATGATAGCGGCCGATCGAGATGGAACGGCCCGGCGACGCGTAGATGAGCAGGACCGGCGCTGTCTGGCGCGTGGCGATAGCGTCGAGAAAGTGGAGCTCGAGACCGATGAGATCATCGGGAGCCAGCGCAGGGGCGACGATTACGTCGAGATCGGGCATCGAGCGATTATAGCAGGGGCGATCGCCATGGGCGCGGGACCATCCACCCTCCTGAAACTCAAACTGGGTTTCGGACTTCCTGTGTGATTAAAGCAAAAGAATCGGCGCCGCCGCGGGATGCGGACTTCGGACCGACAGTGTTATCTCGTTTGCCAAACTGATCCGCGATGCTGTAAGAACGAAAAAGTTATAGCGCGTTTAGATAAAAGGCCAATCCGAGGGCAAAAATGACACGTTCAAATTTCCCGATCATGCTCGCGATCCTGTTCGCGCTTTCGATTCTCGCGATCGCGCCGCTCTCCACGCCGGCGTGGTGCGCCGACTCACCCGCGATAGCCAAGGTACTTGCTTCGCCGCCCGCGGCGGATGTCGGCACGACCACCAAGTGCGCCGCCTGCGGAATGAAGCTTCATGTGAAGAGCGACACGCCCGCCGCCGAGTACGCGGGGAAGCGTTATTACTTCTGCGACAAGGAGGAGCGCGACTCGTTCATCGCGCACCCCGAGACGTACCTGCATAAGGCCGCAGACAAATGACCGGCGCTCTTCTGTCACCTTGTTGAAGGAGAGTTAGGTTTCTCAACCGGCAATTCAGAAGAAGGACTCGGGTCCGCAGGCACCGCTCGGGATGATGACACAAAATAAGAGCAGCCGGCGTCAGCTACGCAAAGATCCCAAGGGGGAGTGGGAATCGAAAAGATGCTAGTCTAATCGGGCCGGAGTGAGTCGGGCGATCGCTTCCTGAACAGGGAAGAGGAAAGTCCGGGCTCCATAGGGCAGGATGGCCGTTAACGACGGCGCGAAGCGATTCGCGGAAAGTGGCACAGAAAATACACCGCCCGAAAGGGTAAGGGTGAAATGGCGGGGTAAGAGCCCACCGGCGCGCGAGTAATCGTGCGCGCATGCCAAACCCCATCCGGAGCAAGACCAAATAGGAGGCTGAGCGGCCCGCTCTTAAGGCCTCGGGTATGGTCGCATGAGCCGGCGAGCAATCGACGGCCTAGAGGAATGATCGCCGCCCGCAAGGGCACAGAACCCGGCTTACAGACTCACTCCGGTTTTTTCAGTGAACGTGCTTTTTCAATGAACGTGCAATGTGCCGGCGTCGTGCAGGGTGCCGGAATCGGCGGAACAGCTGGCGCAGAACAGCCGGCCTTGTCGAATGCATCCTCTCTCCTGGCGCGCGCCTGCGTGGGGCACCGGAACAATCGCGGGGAGGGAAACCTAACTGCTTCCCTTGAGCGAAGGGGAACCGTCGCCTTGATGCGGGCGCGGGCGGGCGCGCAGTCGCGATGCAGCCGCCTCGAGCGGCTTCAGAATCGCGGTGCCTGAGGTCACGTAGCGGGAGATTCGCCAGAGTGCGGCCAGGTCGCGCACGCCGGCTTCGATTTCGGGCGCTATCGCGAGCTTGACGCCGGGCGGAAGTTCGCGCGCGAAGGCGGCGACGCGCTCGATCTCGTCGAGGGTCCGGTCGCGATACTCCTCGAAGTGATGGATCAGCCGCCCGAATCCGTCCGCATCCCCATCGCCTCTCGTGAGCGACGATCTCAATTCCGAAATTTCCGCGAGATGACTCAACGGACGCTCGGCAGAATCCGCGACGGCCGACCAGGTGCGCTCATCGAGGAACCGATTGATCACTATCGCGGCGAGCTTGAGTCCCTCGGAGTCCATCTGGCCGAGCAGCTCGCGCGCCTGGCGGATGCGATCGGGTTCCGTCGTCGTCACCATCACGAACCGGACGGCAGGCGAATGCAGCAGCGCTTCGGTCTTGTGCAGGCGGTCGACAATTGCGTCCATGCTCTCGGCGGCGGCTGCGAAGAAATCCGTGATGGTCGAAAGCACGTTGGCGCCGACAAAGCGCTCGAGCTCACGCACGACAAATCTCGCCGCCTTGCTCGCGACTTTCATCGCAATCCGCCCGGCAGAGAGCGACGGCGTAAAGAGCCATCGCGCAGTCCGCGAATCGAGCAGGCGAATCAGCCGCGCGGGTGTCTGCAGGAACTCGAAGGAGTGCGATGCGGGGGGAGTGTCCACGACTTCGAGCTCGAAGGCGCCGGTCTGATGAAGATCATAAAGTTGCTGGAGCGCGGCGAAGGCTTCGGAGCCGGCGAACTCGGCGGTCAGGCTTCGGTAGAATGGATTGTCGAAAATCCTGCGGCGCGTCGCCGGGTCGGCGATAAGGCGCTCGACGATGGCGTCCCAGGCGCCTGTCACGTCGAGCATCATCGCGGAGAGCCGAAGCTGGCGGTCAAGTCCGGCCGCGGCAAGCTGCCGGCCGCCGATTCGGGTCGGCTGGCCGCCGAGGTGCGCTAGGCCGAGCGCGTCACGCAGGCGCTCGGAAGGATCGACGGTTATCACCGCGGTGTTGAGATCGGCAGATGCGCCCGCGAGTCCGAGCGCGGCGGCGATAGTGGTCTTACCGACGCCGCCGGTGCCGAGCAGAATCGGGATCGAGCCTTTGGTCAGCAGGTCTTTCAAGCAGCAACTCCATTTTAGGGTCACGATAGCAGGCGCGGCGAAGGGGCGCATCGCAGGACAAGGGTTGTCATCGGGGCGGTGTAAAAGTGCGGATAGTCGATTAGACGGTCTGACGAATGGGGAATAGAATCCTGGCGGGGAATCAGGGGTGGAATTGATTGTTGCATTGATTGCCGGCGTGGCGCTCGGAGCGCTGATCGGATGGCTCTTTGCGCGCGCAAACGCCGCCGGCGCGATCGCAACGGCGGCGCAGGAACGCGCCCAGCGCGAAGAACTTGCGAGGGCTCTTGGCGAACTGCGCGACAAACTGGCGATAGCGCAGTCAGGAAAAGTCACAGCAGACACGGAGCTCAGGAACGCAAAAGAGAGAATCGAGCAGGAACGCACGCTGCTCGATGACGCGGAAAAGAGACTGACTGACACGTTCAAGTTGCTTGCGGCCGATGCGCTGCGCACCACATCGGACGACTTTATCAAGCGCGCCGACGAGAAGTTCCGCGCCGAGCGCGAAACGGCGGGGAAGGATTTCGAAGCGCGGCAAAAGTCGATCGATGAACTGGTCAAGCCGGCACGGGAGTCGCTGACCAAGCTCGACGGCGAACTGCGCAGAATCGAGAACGACCGGCGCGAATCGCAGGGGAACCTCAAGTCTCAGCTTGAATCGCTCGGCGCACAGACCGGCAGGCTGGTCGACGCGCTCAAAACGCCTGTGGTCCGAGGCCGGTGGGGCGAAGTTCAGCTTCGCAACGTGGTGGAGATCGCCGGAATGACCGACCATTGCGACTTCTTTGAGCAGGAAAGCGTCACGACCGATGACGGGTGGCTGCGGCCCGACATGGTTGTGCGCTTGCCCGGTGGAAAGAATGTGGTGGTCGATTCGAAGGCACCGCTGAAGGCTTACTTGGAGGCACTGGAGGTGGCGGACGACGCGGCGCGCAGGATTAAGCTCAAGGAGCACGCATCACAGATCCGCAAGCACGTCGAGCAGCTTAGCTCGAAATCGTACCAGGACGCGCTGAAACCGACGCCGGAATTCGTCGTTCTGTTTCTGCCGGGCGAGATGTTCTTCAGCGCCGCGCTGCAACAGGACCCCGCGTTAATCGAGGACGCTGCCGCGAAGAAGGTCGTGCTCGCCTCGCCGACGACGCTGATCGCCGTGCTGCGCGCGGTCGCCTACGGGTGGCGCCAGGAGCGGCTCGCCGAGAATGCCGAGCGCATCAGCGCGCTCGGGCAGGAGCTGCATGAGCGAATCGCGACGATGGCAGGGTACTTCGCCGACATGGGCGGAGCGTTGGACAGGGCGTTGCGCGAATACAACCGCACGCTGAACTCGCTGGAGTCGCGAGTTCTGGTCACCGCGCGTAAGTTCCGGGAACTCGGCGTCGCGAGCAAACAAGAGATCGCGGACACGAAGTTTATCGAGACCGCGACGCGCGAGCTTCCGGCGTCGATGATTGGCGAACCGAGGAAGGGGTGAAATCGCGCCCGCGTTTTTCACCTACTCCATCTCCGCGTCGGACGGGGGCGGAGGCTTCAGTTGGCTGCGCTCCTTGCCGGCGACGATCCATCGCTCGACTTCGTGACGCTCGCGCTTGAGGAATCCCGCGATCGCGCGCCTGAGATCCGGGTTGGAGACGTAGTGGATGCTGCGGGTGAGCGCGGGGTCGAAGCCGCGCAGCCATTTGTATTCGCCGCCGGCGCCGGGCTCGTAACGCTGAATGCCGCTGCGGATGGAATGCTCGATGCCCGCGTAGTAGCAGACGTTGAAGTGCAGGAAGCGGACCTCGCGGAAGCATCCCCAATAGCGGCCGTACATCACGTTCGCCTTGGCCAGGTTGACGGCGCCCGCGATCAGTTCGCGGCCCGCGTACGCGCCGATGAAAACCATATTGCGTTTGAAGGATTTGCGGATGAGGTCGAAAAATTCCTCGGTGAGATATCGACGGCCCCAGTAAAGCTTCTCGATCGTCGAGCAATAGATTCGATACATCTCGGGGAACATCCGATCGGGAATTTGCTGGCCCGCGACGACACGGATGTGGATGCCCTGCTCATCCATCGCTGCGCGTTCGTGGCGGACCGCGGTGCGCCGCTTGTGCTTGAGCCGGTTCAGATAGTCGTCGAAGGTCGCGAAGCCGGCGTTATGCCAATGGTACTGATAGCCGAGCCGCTCCATGAATCCGATCGGCGCGAGCGCGGCAGCTTCGTCGGGCTCGCAAAAATTGACGTGCACACTCGACAGCTTGTTGTCTTCGCAGATGGAGGTGAGCGCGAGGCCGAGCAGATTGATGAGGCCGGCTCGATCGACGCCCGGCGCGGTTAGAAATCGGCGTCCCGTATGCGGCGTGAACGGCACCCCGACCAGAATCTTGGGAAAGTAGCGGATGCCGGCGCGCTCGGCCGCGTCGGCCCATCCATGGTCGAAGACGAACTCGCCCATGCTGTGGGTCTTGAGGTAGAGCGGGGCTGCGGCGACGATTCGTTTTCGGGGCGCCTCTCGAACCACGAGATGATACGGGGCCCATCCGGTGCTGCGCACAGCCGATCCGGAGTGCTCCATCGCATACAGCCAATCCCATTCGACGAACGGGGAATCGTCGGGGGAGAGCAGGGCGTCCCACGCCGCGCGGGGAATCTTGTCGATTCCCTCGACGATGGCGACTTCGAGTCGGGGCGCGGGATCATTCATGGCAAAGTCTCGATCTCATCGCTTGCGCAAATCACAACGGTCAAAATATCAGACTTATCGCAACCGAACCGACTTTTGCCGGATGCTCACCACCCATGCTCGAATTTGTTATTATATTTGTCAGACGGAGCGAGGCGCTCCGCGCGACAGAGGTGCGATGGTGGATTTCGTGCGCAAGCGGATGGTTTTGGCGCGAATCACCGGCGCTGACGGCGACGGCCGCTCCGGCGGCGGCGATATCGCTACCGAGCGCAAGACCCGCACCAAGCCGAAGACTGCCAAACCGCCTCTGTACAAGGTGATTTTGCTCAACGACGATTACACGCCGATGGAGTTCGTCGTCGAAGTGTTGAAAGCGGTATTCCACAAGCAACACGCCGACGCGACCCGAATCATGCTCCACGTGCATCAGAACGGGATGGGCGTGGCGGGCGTGTATCCATTCGAAGTCGCGGAGACCAAGGCGCATACCGTCGAGGAACTCGCGCGTGAGGCCGAGTATCCGCTCAAGTGCGTCATGGAAAAGGAGTGACCAGGCCGTAACATCGATGCCTCCGTCGAATAACAACATCATGATCAGCCGCGAACTGCAGGTGACGCTGCAACTCGCGATGAGCGAAGCCGTCAACCGGCGTCACGAGTTTGTGTGTCTTGAGCATCTGCTGTTCGCGATGCTCCACGACGTGACGACGACCACGATTCTGAAACATTGCGGCGCCGATCTGGATTCACTGCGGCGCAAGCTGGCGCATTACCTCGACGAGCAGGTCGAGCGGATGCCCAAGGGCGAGGAAGTGTCGCCGCGCTACGCGATCGGGGTGCAACGGGCGCTGCAGCGGGCGGCCTTGCACGTGCAATCGGCGGGGCGGCAGGAAATCACGGGCGGTAACGTGCTGGTCGCGATGTTCCATGAAACCGAATCGCCGGCGATTTTCTTTCTGCAAGAGCAGGGCGTCACGCGTTTCGACGTGATCAATTTTATCTCGCACGGGGTTTCGAAGGCGGGCGCGGAAGACGACGAGGACGGCGAGGAATCGGACAAGGACTCGGTCGATCACGACGGGCACGAACACGAAGGCGGCGACGAAGAAGGCGAGCGCAAGCTGTCGCCGTCGAAGGCGCTCAACACTTACGCTATCAACCTGGCCAAGCGCGCGGCGGACGGAAAAATCGATCCGCTCGTCGGCCGCAAGAAAGAACTCGAGCGCGCGGTGCACGTGCTGCTGCGCCGGCGCAAGAACAATCCGGTGTTCGTGGGCGAGGCAGGGGTCGGCAAGACCGCGCTGGCCGAGGGACTCGCGCTGGCAATTCATAAGGGCGACGTGCCCGACGCGCTCAAGGGCGTCGAGATTTACGCGCTCGACATGGGCGCGCTGCTCGCGGGGACGCGGTTTCGCGGGGACTTCGAGCAGCGGCTGAAGGCGGTCATCAAGGCGGTGGTCGGCGACTCGAAGCGGATTTTGTTCATCGACGAAATCCACACGATAGTCGGCGCCGGCGCGGCTTCCGGCGGGACTATGGATGCGTCCAACCTGCTCAAGCCCGCACTCGCGTCCGGCGACCTGCGATGTATCGGATCGACGACTTACCAGGAATACAAGCGCTCGTTCGACAAGGACAAGGCGCTGGCGCGGCGCTTCCAGCGAATCGACGTCGTCGAGCCGACGCAGGACGAGGCCGTTCAGATTCTCAACGGCATCAAGTCGTACTACGAGAAGCATCACAACGTCCGCTACACGAATTCGGCGATCAGACTGGCGGTCGAGCTATCGGCGCGATACGTCAACGACCGGTTCCTGCCCGACAAGGCGATCGACGTGATGGACGAGGCGGGAGTCGCGGGGCATTTGCGCGGCGCGGGGACGACGGAACCGGTGACGGTGGGCACGCGCGACGTGGAGCGGACGGTCGCGCGGATGGCGAAGATCCCGGAGCGCACGGTGTCGGCGACCGATCGCGGACGGCTGCAGACGCTCGACGAGGACATGAAGCAGGCGGTGTTCGGCCAGGATGAGGCGATCAACTCGGTGGCGCGCGCGATCAAGCTCGCGCGCTCGGGGCTGAGCCATCCCGACAAGCCGGTCGGTGCGTTTCTGTTCGCCGGACCGACGGGCGTCGGCAAGACCGAAGTCGCGCGCCAGCTCGCCAAAGTGATGGGCGTCGAATTCATTCGCTTCGACATGAGCGAGTACATGGAGCGGCATACGGTTTCGCGCTTGATCGGCGCGCCGCCGGGATACGTCGGTTTCGACCAGGGCGGATTGCTCACAGACGCGATCAACAAGACGCCGCATTGCGTGCTGCTGCTCGATGAGATCGAGAAGGCGCATCCCGATTTGTTCAGCATCCTGTTGCAGGTGATGGATCATGCGACGCTCACCGACAACAACGGGCGCAAGGCGGATTTCCGCAACGTGATCCTCGTGATGACGACGAATGCCGGCGCACAAGAACTGTCGCGCGCGATGATTGGCTTCCACGGCGGAACCGGCCAGGGAAACCCCAAGGGCGTGCTCGAGAGGATGTTCGCGCCGGAGTTCAGAAACCGGCTGTCGGCGACGATCGAATTTGCTCCGCTGAGTCCGCCGGTTATGGAACGGGTGGTGGACAAGTTCATCGCGGAATTGCAGGAGCGCCTCGACAAGCAGAAGGTCACGCTCATCGTGACGCCGGCGGCGAAGAAATGGCTGGCGGAGCATGGTCACGATCCGCGCTTCGGCGCGCGCCCGCTGGGGCGGTTGATCGAGAACGAGATCGCGCGGGTGCTCGCGGACGAGGTGCTGTTCGGCCAGCTGACGAAAGGCGGGAAGGCGACGGCGGACCTCGATGGCGACAAGCTCGCGTTTTCGTACGAGCCGAATCCGGCCCGCCAGCCCGCGCCGGTGGCGTGATCGTCAACCGTGCGTGCGGCCCTGAGTCGAAAAGTGTAAGCTGGGCGTCAGACAGGTGAGGAGGACCAACCTCGTGGAACGCACCTTCACAGCTTACGTCGAATTTGACCCTGACGCGAAATTGTACGTGGGTACGGTTCCGGGGCTGAGCGGCGCTCACAGCCAGGGGGCCACGATGGATGAGTTGCGGGAGAATCTCCGCGAGGTCATCGAACTGATTATCGAAGAGAAGGCCGCGCGCGGAGAACCGCTTGAAGTCGAGCCCTTCGATCGCGAGTGAACTGCGCCCTAACGCGCGCCGGCCGTCTAAGCTAGAATCGCGGACGAGGTGCTGTTCGGCCAGCTGACGAAGGGCGGGAAGGCGACGGCGGATCTCGACGGCGACAAGCTTAAGTTTTCGTACGAACCGAATGCGGCCCGCCAGCCCGCGCCGGTGGCGTGATTTAATCCGCGGCCAGTCCTGCCTCGGTGAGGCGACGCTCGAGAATCGGGAGGCGGTCGTGGCCCCAGAACGGTTCGCCGTCGAAGAAGAACATCGGCACGCCGAAGACGTGGTCGGCGGCGGCCTCGTCCTGAGCGCGCTGATAGGCGACGGCGCCCTCGCCCGAGAGATATTTGCGATAGTCGTCGGCTGACATGCCGAGACTTGCGACTACGTCCGCGACCGCGTCGGGCTCGTCGGCCTCGAGTTCGCGGCGAAAGAACATCTCGTACACTCGACGGCTGTAATCGAGCAGGCGGCCGTGCTGCTGCGAGAAGAGGCCGCCGATCAGCGCCGGCGTCGTGTCGTAAACTTTCAACGGCCCTCGAATCACCAGGCCGCGCGGCTTGGCCCATCGCCGCGCGTCGAGATACGAGTATCGCGCCTTGTATTCGGAGTAGAGACTGCGCTCGCCTTTGCCCTTGATTCGAAGCTGGAACGGAATCCATCGGATGCGAATCCGAAATCGCTGTTCGAGGGCGAAGGCGGGATCGAATGCGAGGTAGGCGAACGGACTCTTGTAGTCCGAGTACATCTTCACTTCCTTCGCTTGCATGAGATCGATTTCGCGGCGCGGGACTTTTTTCAGATCTGATCCGCGGGCTTTTGCAGTATCGTCGGATGGACCCATTCGGGGCCGCCCGTTTCGGGATGATCGATGTTGTAATGCAAGCCGCGCGACTCACGCCGGCTCATCGCGGATCGCACGACCAGTTCCGCGACCTTTGCCAGGTTGCGCAACTCGATCGTGTCGGCGTCGAGCAGGTGGTCCCAGTAGTAGCTGTGGATCTCGTCCTTGATCATCTCGATGCGCCGAAGCGCGCGCTCGAGTCGCCGGTCGCTGCGCACGATGCCGACGTAGTTCCACATCAGGCGGCGAATCTCGTCCCAGCTCTGCGTGATCATCACGCGCTCCTCGCTGCGGATCGCGCGCCCGGGATCCCACTCGGGAAACTCGGGCGGCGCGCCGCCTCCCGACGCGACGATTTCGCGCGCCGCGGTAAACCCGCGCCGGCCCATCACGGCGGCCTCGAGCAGCGAGTTCGACGCGAGCCGGTTGGCGCCGTGCAGCCCGGTCATCGCGACCTCGCCGGCTGCGTACAGGCGCG
The DNA here is from genome assembly GCF_050015535.1 of Binatus soli (SeqCode). Lineage (NCBI taxonomy): Bacteria > Candidatus Binatota > Binatia (SeqCode) > Binatales (SeqCode) > Binataceae (SeqCode) > Binatus (SeqCode) > Binatus soli (SeqCode). Next base: position 101,552 of record NZ_JBEKBF010000015.1, read on the forward strand.
GAATCGAGCTGCGTCCGTCGAGATCGGTCTGCACGCCGCCGCACATATAGTGCGCCGCGGGCACCACCGGGATTGGTCCTTTGGTCAGGTCATATCCAAAGCTCAAGCATCGCTTGAAGATAGTCGGGAACCGCCGCCGGATGAAATCGGCGTCGCGATGGCTCAAATCGAGATACACGAAGTCCAGCCCGCGACGCTTCATCTCGGAATCGATCGCTCGCGCAACCACGTCGCGCGGCGCCAGCTCGGCGTCCGGATGGTAGCGCTTCATGAACGCGGTGCCGTCGGGCAATTTCAGAATCGCGCCCTCGCCGCGAAGCGCCTCCGAGATGAGAAAGGACTTGGCGGCGGGATGATACAGGCAGGTGGGATGGAACTGATAGAACTCGAGGTTTGCGACCGCCGCGCCCGCCCGATACGCCATCGCGACACCGTCGCCCGACGCGATGTCGGGGTTGGTGGTGTAGAGATAGACCTTGCCGGCGCCGCCTGTCGCCAGCATCGTGGCGCGCGAAATCACTTTGCGGATTTCGTGAGTGTTGCGGTCGAGCGCATAGACGCCCCAGCATGCGCCCGGCTTTCCCGCGGTGGCAGTCTCGACCAGCAGATTGATCGCGACATGATTTTCCAAAGTGCGGATGTTGGGCCGCGCGGCAGCGGCCTCGGTCAGCGCACGCATTATTTCGCGGCCGGTCAGGTCCTGCGCATGAAGCACGCGGCGATGGCTATGCCCACCCTCCTGACCCAGGTCGTACTCGAGTTCGCTGTCGTCGGGTCCGCCGGTCTCAACCCGGGTGAAGCGAGTGCCGAGCCGGATTAATTCGCGCACCGCCTCGGGACCCTCGCGAACTATGGTCTCGACCGCGGCGCGATCGCACAAGCCGGCGCCCGCCCGCAGCGTGTCCTCGATATGCGATTCGAACGAGTCGTCGACGCTCCACACACTGGCGATACCGCCCTGCGCGTAAGCGGTGTTGGCCTCGGAACTGCCGGCCTTGGTGAGAACGGTGACAGTGCCCGCTTCGGCCGCCTTGATCGCGAAGGTCAGGCCCGCGATGCCGCCGCCGATTACCAGGAAGTCGCTGGACAGTTGCGCATTATGCCTCATCAGGTGGCCTCGGGCGCGCCCGCGGGGTGAATCGAGGAGCGCGCGTTGTGTCAAAATGACGCTACTCGGTCTGCGCTCGGCCAGTCAAGGCGATCGAGCGGCTGCGATTTGCCACCTTGATCCGATTCAAATATTCTCGAAGGTGCGGATCGCAACGAACAACGAAAAACGAAAAACGAAAAACGAAAACTCCGCTTCACAGTTCGTCGCGCCCCCGATAGGCCAAGCCCGTGCCGATGACGCCGCCAAATATTGTCACGCTGCTGCGGATAGCGACCGCGCCGATCCTGGTCTGGGTCCTGATGCACAGCGGGCCGGCCGCTTCGTGGCTTGCGGCCGGGGTGTTCTTCATCGCAACGGTCAGCGATTATTTCGACGGCTACCTCGCGCGCAGTTACGACTCGGTCACCACGCTCGGCAAGTTTCTCGATCCGATGGCCGACAAGCTGGTCGTCACGACGGCGCTGATCATGCTCGCCGGGATGACGCGAACGCCGCACGTGCCGGCGTGGATGGTGGTCGTGCTGGTGGCGCGCGAAATAATGGTGACGGGACTGCGGGCGGTCGCCGCGGTCGAGGGGTTAATCGTGGGCGCCGAGGAGCTCGGCAAGTACAAGATGGCGTTGCAGTCGATCGCGATTCAGGGTCTGCTGATTCATTACACGTATTTGCACGTCGACTTCTTCGCCGCCGGGATGTTCGTGCTGTGGATCGCGATGGCCGTGAGTGTGTGGTCGTGCGTCGATTACTACGTGCGCGTGGTCGCGGCGCTGCGTCCAAAGCCGGTGACTGCGGCGGGTAAGCGGGCGGCGATTTGACAGACGCTCCCGCGCCGGATAATCAAGTGGATTCGTCGTGCCGGTTTGGAGAGCGGGTGTAGCTCAGTTGGTAGAGCGCGTGCTTGCCAAGCACGAGGTCGTCGGTTCGAAACCGATCACCCGCTCCATGTAAATCGCGATGGACGGCCTCGCCCGGCTATGCACCCCTTGTGAATCGACGCATATCACACCGGGGGATGAGGTCTCTTCTCTATGTCGGAACCGCTCTCAGACGAGCAGTTTTCTCTCATCGACGCCTACTGGCGGGCGTCCAACTACCTGACCGTCGGCCAAATCTACCTGATGGCGAATCCTCTGCTGCGCGAGCCTCTGCGGCCCGACCACATCAAGCCGCGCCTGCTCGGCCATTGGGGGACCTCACCGGGACAAAACTTTATCTACGTGCACCTCAACCGGCTGATTCGCGAGCACGACGCCAACGCGCTCGACGCCCACCGCAAATACATAGTCGAGGCTTTCGAAGACATGCCTGCGATTCGCAACTGGAAATGGACTCCGGATTAATCTGATGAAAGTAAGCCCACTGGCCGGAAAACCTGTCGATCAATCGCAGCTCGTCGATATCCCCCGTCTGATCACCGCTTACTTCGCCTGCAAGCCCGACGCCGGCAATCCCGCGCAACGAGTCGCGTTCGGCACCTCGGGGCATCGCGGCTCCTCGTTCGACACCGCGTTCAACGAAGCGCACATCCTGGCGATCAGCCAGGCGATCTGCCTCTACCGCAAAAGTCAGAATATCAACGGTCCGCTCTATCTCGGAATGGACACGCATGCGCTCTCGGTCCCGGCGTTCGCCAGTGCGCTCGAAGTGCTGGCTGCCAACGGGGTCGAGACGATGGTGGATAGCGAGGGCGGGTACACGCCGACGCCGGCGATATCGCATGCAATCCTGACTTACAATCGCGGCCGCAAGAGCGGGCTGGCGGATGGGATCGTGATCACGCCGTCTCACAATCCGCCGTCTGATGGCGGCTTCAAGTACAACCCGTCCAACGGCGGCCCGGCTGATACCGCCGTCACCGATCGGATTCAGAATACGGCCAACGAATTTCTCAAGGCCGGCCTCGCCGGGGTGCTGCGCGTTCCGTACGAGCGGGCGCGCAACGCCGCGACGCTTCATAAGCACGATTACATCGGCGCCTACGTCGGCGACTTGGGCAACGTCGTCGACATGGAGTCGATTCGCGCCACGGGCGTGCGGGTCGGAATCGATCCGCTCGGCGGTGCGGCGGTGCGCTACTGGCCGGCGGTGATCGAAAAGTACGGAATCAAGGCGACGGTGGTCAGCGACGTGGTCGATCCGGCATTTCGCTTCATGACCGCCGACTGGGACGGGAAGATCAGGATGGATTGCTCGTCGCAGTACGCGATGACGCGCTTGCTTGTGATTCGCGATCGTTTCGACGTCGCGTTTGCCAATGACACCGATGCGGACCGGCACGGAATAGTCACTCGCTCGAGCGGACTGATGAATCCGAATCACTATCTTGCGGTTGCGATCTCATACCTGTTTCGCAATCGCACCCGCTGGCGCAGAGATGCGGCGGTCGGCAAGACTGTGGTGAGCAGCAGCATGATCGATCGCGTCGCGGCGAGCATTGAACGCAAGCTCGTCGAGACTCCCGTCGGCTTCAAGTGGTTCGTGGACGGGCTGATCGATGGTTCGGTCGGATTTTGCGGCGAAGAAAGCGCCGGCGCGTCATTTCTGCGCACCGATGGAACCGTGTGGACCACAGACAAGGACGGACTCATCCTCGGCTTGCTTGCGGCCGAGATGACCGCGCGCGCGGGCCGCGACCCCGGCGCGACGTACGATGACTTGACGCGTGAGTTCGGTGCGCCAGCGTACGAGCGCATCGACGCGCCTGCCACGCTCGCGCAGAAGGAAATTCTAAAGAAGCTGACACCCGGGCAACTGAATGAGCGCGAACTTGCGGGTGAGAAAATTCTCAAAACATTGACCGTTGCGCCCGGCAACGGAGCGGCAATCGGCGGAATCAAGGTGATCGCGGAGAGCGGATGGTTCGCGGCGCGTCCGTCGGGCACTGAAGAGGTTTACAAGATATACGCGGAGAGTTTTCGCGGGGTCGATCATCTGCATCGGATTCAGGCCGAGGCGCAGGAACTCATCGCGCGAGTCTTCAAGCAGGCCGAATCGACCGGCGGCAACTGAGGAATCAGGCTTGCCGGCTCCTCACACCATACTCTGCATCAACGTCGGTTCGTCGTCGTGCAAGTTCGCGCTGTACTCGGTTTCCAGCGGCGCCGAATTGGTTGTGGCCGAAGGCGTGGCGGACCGGATCGGCTCGAGCGGCGGTAAAATCAGGGTCCGCGACGCCAACGGCCGCTCGATCGCCGAATCGGATCGCGAGCTTGCGCGCCCGCAAGTCGCCGTCGATTCGCTGTTCGAGGAGTTCGAGCGCTTGAAGCTGCCGCGCCTCGACGCGGTGGGACATCGACTCGTCCACGGCGGCGCGCATCATGCCGCCCCGGAGATCGTCACGCCCGCTCTGATCGCCGATTTGAAACGGCTGATCGCATTCGCACCGCTGCACATGCCGGGAGGAATCGAAGGTATCGAGGCGGTTGCCGCGCGGCATCCGAAACTTCCGCAGGTCGCGTGCTTCGACACCGCGTTTCATCGTGGAATGCCCGCGCGAGCTGAGCGCTTCCCGTTGCCGCGCGAACTATGGGACGCTGGAGTGCGGCGCTACGGCTTTCACGGGATCTCTTATGAGTACATCATGCAAGCTCTGGGAACCGACGTCCCGCCGCGCCTGATAATCGCGCACTTGGGCAACGGGGCGAGCATGGTCGCGGTCGAAAACGGCCGTCCGCTCGACACCACGATGGGATTCACGCCGGCGGGCGGCTTCATGATGGGGACGCGGCCGGGCGATCTCGATCCGGGCGTGATTCTTTATCTGCTCGAGGGCAAGGGTTACGACGCCGCGCAACTAAGCCGGCTCGTGAATCTGAAGTCCGGGTTGCTCGGAGTCTCAGGACTCAGTTCCGACGTGAAGACATTGCTGGACGCGCGGGGATCGAACGCGGATGCGGCAGAGGCGATCGAGATGTTTTGCTATCAGATTAGAAAAGCGATTGGCGCACTGGCAGCCGCGCTCGGCGGCTTGGATTTGCTCGTCTTCACCGGCGGGATTGGCGAGCATGCCGCCGCGGTACGCGCGGAAGCCTGCCAGGGGCTGGCGCATCTCGGGCTTGCGATCGATCCTCAGCGCAACCGCTCCAACCAGGACACGATCAGCGCCGCTGACAGCCGATGCCGCGTGCGGGTCATCCCCACCAATGAAAATTTAATGGTCGCGCGGCACGCGGCGCGGCTGGTATTTCCCGCCGGCTGACCCAACTATTTGCTGGCCTATGTGCGGACGATTCACAATCACGCGCCGCGACGGCAATTCGCTGGCGGCCGAGCTCGGCGTCCCGGCGGACTCGTTTGTCGATTATCGGCCGCGCTACAACGTCGCGCCGATGCAGAAACATTTCATAGTCAGGATCAAGTACGAAAATCGCGAAGCGATTCCCGCCAGGTGGGGTTTGGCCAAAAGTGGCGCGAAAGACGCCAGCATGGCGGCCAAGTGCATCAACGCCCGGTCGGAGACGGTCGAGGCGCGGCCCGCATTTCGCGACGCGTTCCGTAAGCGGCGATGCGTGGTGCCGGCCGACGGATTCTTCGAATGGACCGGGCCGAAGACTGCGCGACAGCCGGCCTGGTTCCATCGCGAGGATAGCCGGCTCGTCCTGTTCGCCGGACTTTACGAGGCATGGCAGAGAGAGCAGGGCGAGTGGGAGACGACGTTCACCATTCTGACGACGGCGGCCAACGCCGTGGTCGCGCCGTATCACGATCGGATGCCGGTGATACTGGCCGATCGCGACGCCGACGACTGGATGGACCCGCGCGCGCCGGATCCGCTTGCGCTCAAGCGGCTGCTGGTTCCCGCGCCGGCTGACTTGCTGATCGCGACTCCGGTCTCGCCCAAGATCAACAATGTACGTAACGATTCGCCGGATCTGCTGGAGCCCGCCGGACAGCTTTTCCACTGAGGCACTGAGTCTGTCGATCCGAAGTGGCCAGGCGGACGGATGCTCAATTGATGCGGTTTCGCGCGCGTGATAGTTGATTGGGTCCGGTCGCGACTACGACAGGGCGGCGTACCCAAGTGGTTAAGGGAGAGGTCTGCAAAACCTCCACGCATCGGTTCGAATCCGATCGCCGCCTCCAGGTATCTTCCCATGACAACGCCAGGGGAACGACACAGTGCTGAATCTGTGGTAGCTTCTTTCCAAGCGCAGGAGGCGCAAGGATGGAAGTCTTTCCAGGCATTTCGATGGATCCCGCAGTTCGTTTCGGAAAGCCCTGCCTCGCCGGGACCCGAATCGATGTTGCGACGATTCTTGGCGATCTAGCCTCCGGAGCTTCCGCTGAGGAGATCGAGGCGGAGCACCGAATCTCTCGCGAGCAAATCACCGCGGCTCTCCGTTACGCCGCTCACGTGGCGGCGCATTTGCCGCCGGCCGTGGGAAGCTCGGATGAGAATCCTTCTCGATGAAAATTTCCCGCTAGCACTGCTGCGTAGGTTGCAGGAAGAGGGGCATCAGGTCGATCACATCATCCTGCTTGGCCTGCGTGGCGCGCCCGATCGTGACATCGTTGATCGGCTGAACTCCGAGGATCTTCTCTTGCTGACGCATGACCAGGAGTTCCTTGACCTGTCACTCTCTCGCTCGCGTGTCATAGTCTCGCGGGTAACCCAAAGTCAGCCGATAGCGGTACGCGTCGAGATTTGGCTCAAGGCAGTTCGCGAGTACTTCTCTTGCGATTGGCGTCAGACGCTCTTCGAGGTATTCGACGACGGAAGGCTGCGCCCCTGGGAGAAACTCCCAACCGAGCAGCCCTGATAAAAGGGGATACCGAGGGAACGCCGTGGGACCGCTCGCAGCCGTCTGCTTGCTCTGATCAAGTTTCAGGGCGGGGGAGCAAAACCTCCATGCATCGGTTCGAATCCGATCGCCGCCTCCAGTTATCTTCACGCGGGGCGGTTCTAGGGGGCGGGGGAGGACGGCTGAGCCAGGTGGTGGTCGGGTTTCACCTGTAGCTTGACGAGGCAGGGGGGGCCGTCTTCGCCGTAACAGAGGTTGCTTAATTCGCCCAGTTTTGAATCGCGGTCGTCGTGTGTGTAGTCGGGACATATCCAATGGCCGCCCGATCCCCGGTAAAGAGCGACCGCGAAATATCTGCCCGCCGCGAGATTCCCGGCCACTGGATCGCCGCGCGTCGCGATGTCGCGCGAGTTGACGATATCGAATCCGTCGTGCGCCGCGTCCGGCGAATACTGCATGAAGAAAATTCGCCATTGTCGTCCAGGCCGCGCGGTCACCTGGTATTCCATCGAGCGATTGTACGAGAACACCGGCTTATCGCGGCATAGCCACGGCCGCGCCTCCACCGCGAAGGCGGGGCTTGCGATCAGCATCGCAATCGTCGCGGCGATCGAGAAGTATCGTCCAATTCTCAAAATTTTCATGTCCTATCCGGACCCGCGATCGCGATGATACGGCCGACGATCTCACCGAGGTTGGAGTCCTTGGGCGTGAAGACCGCCTTGACGCCAAGCTCGAGCAGCGCTTTGCGATCGGCTTGCGGTATTATTCCGCCCATCACGAGGCTTATGTCGCCGGCGCCACGACTTTTCAGCAGGCCGATTGTCTCCCGTGCGATGGACATGTGGGCGCCCGCGAGGCTCGAGATCGCTAGTACGTCTACGTCTTCCTCGAGCGCCGTCGCAACCATCTGCTCCGGCGTCTGCTTGAATCCCGCGAGGACCACTTCCATCCCGGCCTGCATGCACGCGTGTGCGAGCAGCTTTATCGCGTTGATATGTCCGTCGAGGCCGGCCTTGCCCAGCGCGATGCGGATTTTGCGTGCCGCCCGCGCAGCCGGCACGTTGAGCGCGCCGACGCTGACGCTGGTTTCGAGAATCGGCGGCGTATAGCGGCCGCGGCTGACGCGCACCAGCGAATCCGTCCATTCGCCGACGGTGCCGCCCGCGCGGGCGAGCTCGATAGTGGCCTCGATTAGTCCGCGGTCGCGGTCGTTGTTATTTGCGGCGGCGCGTTCGAGCGCCTCGCGGGCTTTCGACACGGCGGCCTGGTCGCGCGCCGCGCGCCATTTTTTTATCGACTCGATGCGTTCTTTTTCCTTGAGCGCATCGGCGGCGTGATCCGTGTTCTGTTTGGACGGGGGCGTGAGTCCGACTTCGCCGGTAAACGCGTTGACGCCTATTTGCACGATCTCGCCCGACTCGACTTTCCTGTAACGCTCCGCGAGCTGGCGCGTCAGTTCGCCGCTGACTATTGAAATGGCGCGCGAGTAGCCGGCCTCGCGCAACCGGATGGCGATTTCGCGCGCGCGCGCCGCGGTTTCGGCGGTAAGCTTCTCGATAATTTTGCTGCCCTCGAAAATATCGCCATAGCCTGCGAGTCCCGTCTCGTGCATCAGAACCTGCTGGGTGCGCAAGCTGAGCGTCTGCTCGGACTGGTCGGGGATGGCGAGCGCCTCGCGAAAGCCGGGCAACTGGAGCGCGTTCACGCGCGCGTCGGCCGAGATGACGACCGGGAGCGCCTCGTACGCGATGCGGATGATGTTAACTTCGGGCTGCGGTTCGGTCAGCGTGAGCGAGCGCACCTGGCATCCGGCGCGAAAGGCGACGTTATCGACGCCGTATTCGGAAGAGCAAAGCTCCGGCCAGAGTTTGAAGTACGCGCGAATCTTGCAGATCTCGGGGACCAGCTCGATGCCGCTGTTGATAAAAAATGAAATGCGGCGGATGGTCTGCTCGAACGCGGCCGCGTCGAGCCTGGGGCGGAGCGCGTCGAGAATCAGCAGCGCGTTGCCGAATGCGTAGCCGATTTCCTCGGCGGGACCGGCGCCGCTCTCCATGTAGTGGTAGCCGCAACAGTTGATCGGATTCCAGTTAGGCACGCGCTCGACCGTGAATCGAATCAACTCGGTGGAAAGGCGAAACGACAACTCCGGGTGAAAAATCGACGTGCCGCGCGCGACGAATTCCTTGAGCAGATCGTTCTGCGTCGTGCCGCGCAGCTCAGTCCATGGCACGCCGTGCTTTTCCGCGACGACGAGGTAAAGCGCCAGGATGAACGGCGCGGTCGCGTTGATCGTCATCGAGGTATTGATCGACTGAAGCGGGATTCCCTCGAACAGCCGCTCCATGTCGTTCCAGTGGCAAATCGAGACGCCCGCTTCGCCGACTTCGCCGCGCGCGACCGGGGCGTCGGGGTCGTAGCCGTTTTGGGTGGGCAGATCGAACGCGATGGAAAGCCCGCGCTGGCCCTGCTTCAAGTTTGCCAGGAAGCGATCGTTGGCCTGGCGCGCGTCGCCGAAGCCGGCGTAGGTGCGGATGATCCACGGTTCACGGGTCTCAGGGCGAGTTTTTTTTCCGGGCTCGGGCATTGACACAAGGTTAGTTGCCGAAGCGCCGCGATTCCAGCCGGTATCCGACGGCGGTAGTGCCCTAATTTGTGGAAGACCGCGAAAATTAAGGAGAATCATGCCCGGCAAGATCGCAATCACTCCAACTCAAGAAGATCGCCGTGATCTCGCATCGGCTAACGGACAAACACGGGCTTGCAATGCTCATGATCTTGGTACGTGATAGTGGTGTGTACAGGAACGCATACAGGAGCGTGCACACGGATGTATACGAGGGATGTACTATCCTGCTTGACGTGAATCTGTAAATTATGGCAAGTTGGTAATTGACTTGTTGGTGCTTGTTTGGTGTCAAGAGAACTAAGACAAGTGAGGTTCAATGCCATGCAGGGTGGATCAGGAAGCGGAAAGTAAGAGAACCGAGGCCCACAACGCCGGTGCACGCATCGGCGGAGGCGCGCAAACCTTAAAGGGGCCTCGGCTCTAATTTATCGTAGCGTTTCTGTTGGCGGAGGGGAAGGGATTTGAACCCTTGATGCCGTTCGCGCGGTATGCCTGATCCTAAGTCGGGCGGTTTGAACCAATTCACCCACCCCACCGCCGTTGGAGCGAGGGCTCAGGCTCGGTAGCGCCGCTGGCGTGCGGCACACTCTGCCTGTCCCTCCCTCGCTCTGATTCTAGTTTAGCGCGCCAAGTAATCTTCAACAAGCAACATATCCACACCCTCTGAATAAAAGGGTAGCGGTTTGGCGGATCGGCACAAGGGGGAAACTAAATTTCCCCTAAGCCAACGCAGCGCGATGCGCCAACATCGCGGCTGCTTTCGCCTCGCGTAGCGCGACTGTCCGTAGCCACGCAGGCTGCGGTCGCACTGCACTTCGCGCACTATAATCTGGTTCGGATTCATAAAACGCTGCGCGTTACGCCAGCGATGGCGGCGGCCATCAGCGACCGACTGTGGAGCATGGGCGATTTGATCGAAGCGGCTCTGTGATCGAAAGATAGGAGAGGGGAGGCCTAAAGCCTCCCCTCTGTATTAATTGGATGGATTAATTGGAAGTTCGCGCCGCTTTCGCGGCGGCCTGTAGTAGCTGCCAAAATTTATTTGCCGGGTCGGCAGCCGCTTCGCAGGATCGGACCCGGCTCCAAGCCCGGGGAGAGGGTAAAGTTACCAGCGTTCGATCATGGAGTCAAATTAGAGCACTGTCCCGACGGCGTGCGATCAGCGCCGATGCGTCGCGCGGGCCGCGCCCTCTCCGCCAAGCGAGGTAACCGCAAACTCCGTTCGCTCGGCCACCTATTTCACGATGCCATCTGTATGCGATAAAAGCGAGACTATGAATCCCCGCCACGCCGCCGCGCTCGCGCTTGTGGTCTGGCATCTGATGGTGCCGCCCGGCCCAAACAATGGCGCACCCGACCTCAGCGCCCCGTTATTACAATGGACCGATTCTGGCAGCTTTGACAGCGCCGAGGAGTGCGAACGAATGCGTGATAGCCGGACCGATTTGGGCGTACGTACAATCCACGAGATGAATGAAAAGATAGATGCGTTGGCTCAACAGAAAGCTACTCCAAGCGAGGACAATTTGCGGACACTTCGCGAGAACTTTGAAAAGGCGCGGACCTTTTGGATTCAATACTCCAACTCTCAATGCGTTGCGTCCGACGATCCGCGCCTAGCGAAATGACGCCACTTCCCGTCAGCGGGGCTGAAATGACGCCAGTACTCCGACGGGCCGCGATCAGCGGCGATGCGTCGCGCGGGCGGTGGTTTCATCTTCACGATTGCGGGCAAGCTCAAGCTCGGCGGCGATGCATTCGATGAGATCGATTCCCGAGAGACCGCCATGCTCGGCGATCTCGAACACCGGCGCCCCGGTCTCGGCCCGGATTTTTGCGACCGCCTTGCGCGCGTCGGCGGCGAGATTGAGCTCCGACTTTGCCAGCTCGGCGAGATGCTCGAGGTCTTTCTTTCGCAAATGGGGTCCGCGGCGGCTCATCAGCGCCGATATATCATCGGCGTCGAACTCGGATCGCGGCATTCGATTGAAAAGCACGACCGCCGGGGCGAGATGAATGCGGCTCAAATTGGCGTAGGTCTCGATAGTCTCCGATATCGCAAGACTGTCCGCGGTCGTGACCTGGATGATTGCGGTAATCCGCCGGTCACGCATCATCCGCGAAATGTTGCCGGCTTCCACTCCGACGATGCTGGCGCCGAAAGTCGCGCGCGCGGCAGTCGGCATCTTGAGCAGGCTCATCGCCTGGCCGCTGGCGGGCGCATCGACGACTATAATGCGGCGGCCGGGTAGCTTGGGGTCGGTCAGCCCGGCTTCATGGTAAATCTTTCCGAGCGCCATCAGTTCGCGCAGCCCCGGCGCCGCTTGAACGAAAAATTGATAGAGGCGGCTGGCGAACACCGCTTTCAGCAGCATCCGGCCCGGCACGACGGTTCGCAGATATTGCTCGAGTGCGCTGCGCCCGTCGAGCGCCATGAGCGCGAGATTGGGCGCGACCTCGGTGGGCACGAACGACGGTGCGACGGCGAACGTCGCGGCCAGCGGCGCCCGCGCGTCGCATTCCATAATCAGGGCGCGCACGCCAGACATGGTCGCGAGCTTGGCGAGCGCGGCGCTCACGGTAGTTTTGCCGACTCCGCCCTTGCCGAGCACGATCAGCACGCGTCGTGCGAGGATTTCGTTTAGCATTGGAGAGAAGCGGAGCCAGCCAGAAGTTACCAGCGGATCAGATTCGCTCCCCAGGTGAGGCCGCCGCCGCATGCGTTCAGCATCACGATATTACCGTCGTGAATTCGCCCCTGCTCGAGAGCCTCGTCGAGTGCGATTGGCACGGACGCGGCCGAGGTGTTGCCGTAACGATCGATGTTGGTGAAAACTTTTCCCGGCGGCAGCCCGAGCCGCTCGGCGACCGCGGACATAATTCGCAGGTTGGCCTGATGCGGCACGAACAGGTCGATTTCTTCAAGCTTGACGCCGGCGCGCGCGGCCACCAGCCGGCTGATTTCTTCCATTCGCTTGACGGCTATTTTGAAAAGCTCGGGCCCTTTCATCTGAATCGCGTCATCGGCGCATCGCCGCACTTCCGAGTCGATTGTGGCGCGGATTCCAGTGGAGCGGAGCGAGAGCAGGTTCCAATGCTCGCCGGCCGAGCGCAGCAGGCTCGACAGCACTCCGCGATTTCCCGCTTCGGTCACCATCACGCACGCGCCCGCGCCGTCGCCAAACAGCACCGCGGTCCGGCGATCGCTCCAATCCACCATCGTCGAGAGCGCGTCGGCCCCGACCACCAGTACGCGCTTGAAGTCGCCGGCGCGCATCTGTGCGTCCGCCACTTGAAGCGCATACACGAAGCCCGAGCACGCGGCGGCAACGTCGAAGGCCGGCATCGAGGAAATGCCCAAGCCCTTCTGAATCTGGCACGCCAGCGACGGAAACGCGTACTCCGACGAAACCGTGCCGACTATGATCGCGTCGAGTGCGCCCGGCTTGACGCCCGCCCGCTCAAGGGCAGTGCGGCTGGCGTCGGTCGCGATATCCGCCAGCGATTCGCCCTGGCGCATCGCGTAGCGGCTGCCGATTCCGGTGCGCGAGCGTATCCATTGGTCGGACGTATCCATGTAGCGCTCGAGATCCTTGTTGGTCAGGGCGGTGCGCGGGACGGCCCGTCCGGTGGCGACAATTCTTGAGCCCATGACGTACCGGTCAGCTCTGGACGGCAGCCCTGAAGGCCAGCGTCGTGTTGGTGCCGCCGAACCCGAATGAATTGTTGAGCGCGATCCGAATCCTGGCGGGGCGCGCCTTGTTGGGCACGTAATCGAGGTCGCATTGGGGGTCGGGAAATTCCTGGTTGATGGTCGGCGGCATCATCCCGCGATCGATCGCGAGGACCGTGTACACCGACTCGATTGCGCCGGCCGCGCCGAGCGTGTGCCCGGTCATCGACTTGGTCGAGCTAATCGCAACTTTGGCGGCTCGCTCACCGAAGACGCGCTTGACCGCTTGAGTCTCGGCGATATCGCCTTGCTCGGTCGAAGTGCCATGCGCGTTGATATAATCGACCTCGTTGGGATCGAGATCGCTGTCTTCGAGGCACATGCGCATGCACTTGGCCGCGCCGCGTCCCTCGGGCGCAGGAGAGGTGATATGGTAGGCGTCGCTGTTGGCGGCGTAACCGCAGATTTCAGCAATGATCCTGGCGCCGCGCGCGATGGCGGCCTCGCGCTCCTCGAGGATCAGCGCCGCCGACCCCTCCGACATCACGAATCCGTCGCGCTCCTTGTCGAATGGACGGCTGGCTTTCTCGGGCTCTTCGTTGCGGGTCGAAAGCGCGCGCATCGCGGCGAATCCGCCCACCCCGAGCGAGGTGATTGCCGCCTCCGAGCCGCCGGTGATCGCGGCGTCCAGGTAGCCGAGCCTGATCATGCGGTACGCCTCGCCGATCGCATGGCTGCCCGACGCGCAGGCGCTGGTAGCGGTGAAATTGACGCCGCGCGCTCCGTAGCGAATCGAGATTTGGCCGGGCGCAAGATTGGCGATCAGCTTGGGGATGAAGAAGGGCGTGATGTGACGCAGCCCGGTGGCCATGAAGACCTTGTGGTACTCCTCGATCGTGCACAGGCCGCCGATGCCGACGCCGATCAACACGCCGACCTGGTCGGCGTTGTCGTCGGTGATCTTGAACCCGGACTGGCGCATCGCCTGCTCGGCCGACGCGACCGCATACTGGATGAAGGGGTCCATTTTTTTGACGTCGCGCTTTTCGATCCAGTCTTCCGGATTGAAATCCTTGACTTCGCCGGCGATCCGGGCGGGAAAATCCGAGGCGTCAAAGCGCGTAATCAGCGCAATACCGGACCGCCCCGCCATCAGGGCTTCCCAGTTCTTGTCCACTCCAACTCCGAGCGGAGTCACCAGTCCCACTCCGGTGACCACCACGCGGCGCTCAAGCATCGGTCTCATCGGGCCCCTCATCCTCCATCGAGTTCGCGGCTTAATAATCTACCAGAAGACAGCGCCGGTCGAGAATCCGCACCCGCCCCATGCTCGCGATTACGTTCGCCGCGATACGCCGGCCTTGCATCCAAACTTGCGCGGATGAAACAATCCAGCGGTGCCGCTCAGCAATCCCGCAGACGTTCGCCACACTCGCGGCATGCGAGCGCGGCTAAAGGAGAGACGCGCATGAATCTCCGGCACACTGCGGTCATACTTTCTGTTGTTGCTCTCGCTTTGTCGGGATGCGCGCAGCAGCAACCATCCGCATTCGAAACCGCTCTCCCGAAACTTCGCGAGCAGTGCGAAGCAGGTGACACCCAAGCTTGCCAAAAAATTGCAAAGGCCGCTTGCGTAGAAGGGACGCGGGAAACTTGCAGGGCGGAATGTTGGCCCGCAAATGTGGCGAAGGCATGTGCCGAATACCGTCCCGAAGATACAAGTCCAGCGCTCCCAGGACCAGGACCGGGACCAGGAATGTCAAGCTTCCCTGGTGGCCAAATGATGGCGCCATAACTCAGGACACTCACGCCCCGCACATAGGACAGCCAGTTGCCTTTTAGGACAGTGCCCGCCTGTCGAGAAACCGCGATCGCCAGCTTCCCGCACGGACGCCATTTGGGATAGGCTTGCTTCATAAAGCAGGGGTGGCGCGGCCTGACACGGCCCACCGCCTTAAACGCCGCAACGGTGTTCCTCATGCAAAATCGTTTCAACGTTCAAGTGACTTGGGATGCAGAGGCTGAAATGTGGGTAGCAGACAGCGATGACATCCCCGGATTGGCCGCGGAAGCCCCCGACGACAAATCGTTATGGGAGAAACTTGAAACGCTGATTCCAGAACTACTCGCCTTGAATGACGTTAGTTTAGAGCCCAATCACGACATCGAGGTCATGCTCAATTTCCACCCCCGAAAGGAACGGATTCAACCACCGGACGCGGCGTAAATGGCCGGCTACACGCCGCGCGTTAAGAAAATTCTTAGGCGCCATCACTGTAGATACGACAGGCCCGGCAAGGGCGATCACGAAATCTGGTACAGCCCCATTAACGGGCATAAGTTTCCCGTCGATTCCAACATCCGTTCGCGCGATCTCGCCAATGTAGTGCTGAAGCAGGCTGGCATCGCCGATGAACGATTCAGCTGAATGAAGCCCCGCCACGCAGCCGCGATCGTCCCGACGCGGGCGGTTGCGTTCGGCGCGATACGCCGGCCTTGCATCCAAACTTGCGCGGATGAAACAATCCAGCGGTGCCGCTCAGCAATCCCGCAGACGATCCGTTCACGAAACTCGCGCAAAATCTCGGCGAACTCGAGGTTGTGATCGGCGAGCGCGCGCGGCCCGCGATTGCCGGCGTGCGCGAGGGCCTGCGCGACGCGCTCGCATGCCGCGAGCGCGGTGATATGGCCGGGTCAATCGCCGCGATTCGTATCGCGATGGAACGGCTGGCTAATCTCGGCAGCACGCTCGATCCGGAGGAGGGCGCGATGATGCGGTTCATCGCGGACCGATTCACCGCCGCGCTCGGCGCCGGCCACAAGGGTGACGCGAAGACAATCGTGGACGTGATGCGTCACAAAGCCGGCGACAGCAAGGACGACGACAAAAAAGATTGGTGACAGCGGCCTCGAAATTGGCGTCCGCGCGCGTCCCGCAGGCGGATTCAAAAAATCCACTAAAATGATAAATCAAAGCCGGCGGATTTGGTGACCGCCCCAAAACAACCACGTGTGGTGAAATCTTGGCGACTGCATCGCAAATCAAAGTGAACGGGTCCAGCCTGGACCAAACCTGCATCAACGCGATTCGCGTGCTGACGATCGACGCGGTCCAGAAGGCCAACTCAGGGCATTGCGGATTGCCGATGGCGATGGCGCCGGTCGGCTATCTGCTCTATACGCGGTTCATGCGCCACAACCCGAAAAATCCAGAGTGGTTCGGGCGCGATCGTTTTGTGCTGTCGGCCGGCCACGGCTCGATGCTTCTCTACAGCCTGCTCTATCTCACCGGCTACGACCTTTCGCTCGACGACATCAAGCAATTTCGCCAGCTCGGAAGCAAAACGCCAGGACATCCCGAGCACGGCGTGGCCGAAGGCGTCGAGACAACCACCGGCCCGCTCGGCCAGGGTTTCGGCAACGGGGTTGGGATGGCGATGGCGGCGAAGCATCTCGAAGCACGCTTCGAGCGCGATAATTCGGGGCTGTTCGATCATCGCATCTTCGGCATTTGCAGCGATGGCGACTTGATGGAAGGTGTCGCGAGCGAGGCGGCGTCGATCGCGGGTCATCTCGGGCTGGGCAACATCGTATATATCTACGACGACAACCACGTGACCATCGACGGGCACACCGAGCTCAGCTTTGACGAGGACGTGTGCAAACGATTCGACGCTTACAAATGGCATACGCAGGTCGTCGAGGATGCGAACGATCTCGCGGCGCTGTCGAAGGCGATCGAAAATGGAATCGCGGAGACGGGACGGCCGTCGCTGATTCGGGTCCGATCGATCATCGGCTACGGCAGCCCGCATAAGCAGGGGACCTCGGCCGCGCATAGCAATCCGCTCGGCGTCGAAGAAGTGAAGCTGACCAAGGAATTCTACGGATATCCGACCGAGCCGCCATTCTTCGTTCCCAACGATGCACTCGGGTATTTCCGCCGATGCGTCGAGCGCGGCGAGGACCTCGAGAGGGCATGGAACGCGAAGTTCGAGGCCTACGCCAAAAAAAATTCCGCCGCGGCCGCCGAATTCCAGGCGGCGCTGGCGAAAGAGTTGCCCAAAGGATGGGACGCCGAGCTTCCGGTCTTCACGCCCAAGGATTCGCTGGCAACCCGAGTATCCGCCTCGCAGGCCGCGGCGGCGATCGGGAAAAAAGTCTGGAACCTGTTCGGCGGCTCCGCCGACTTGAGCGAGTCCACCTTCACGGACGTTAAGGACGGCGGCGATTTCGAGCGCGGGCATTTCGAGGGCCGCAATCCGCATTTCGGAATCCGCGAGCACGGCATGTGCGCGATCCTCAACGGCCTCGCGCTGCACGGCGGTTTCATCCCCTACGGCTCGAGCTTCCTGTGTTTTACCGACTACGCACGGCCGTCGATTCGGCTGGCGGCGATGATGGAAATCCAGGTGGTGTTGGTCTTCACCCATGATTCAATCGGCGTGGGCGAAGACGGCCCTACTCATGAACCAATCGAGCATCTGTCGTCGCTGCGCGCGATTCCGCATCTCACGGTGATTCGCCCCGGCGACGCGAACGAGGCTGTCGAGGCATGGCGCACCGCCATGACGCACACGGATGGCCCGGTGCTGCTCGCGCTCTCGCGCCAGAAGGTTCCGACGCTCGATCGCACGAAGATGGCGCCCGCCAGCGGCCTCCGGCGCGGCGCGTACGTGCTGACCGAGAGCGCCGGACGGCCCCCGGAAATCATTCTGATCGGGTCGGGATCGGAGCTGTCGCTGGTCGTCGATGCGAAAGCGAAATTGGAAGAAAAGGGCAAGTCGGTGCGCGTGGTGAGCATGCCCAGCGAGAATATTTTCGAGAAGCAGGACCAGGCCTATCGCGACTCGGTCCTGCCGCCGAGCGTTCGACGCCGGCTCGCGATCGAGGCTGGTGCGCCGATGTCATGGTACCGATGGGTCGGACTCGACGGCGACATTATCGGGATGACGACTTTCGGCGCGTCGGGCAAGTTCGAAGAGGTGATGAAGCATTTCGGCTTCACCGTGGACAACGTCGTCGAGCGCGCGCTGAAATTGCTCGCGCGCTAGCGAGCAATACAGAACGATGTGGCGCGGGCCAGGCGTCGTCGGCTAACTTTGCGATCTCGACTCCATTGCCGGACGGACTGGTATGCCTCAACCGAAACTGATCATTCTGAAAGACGCGCAGGAACTCTACGTCCGTGCCGCCGAAGAAACGGCGCATATCACCGGCGAGGCGATCTGCACTCACGGTGAGGTCACGCTCTGTCTCTCGGGCGGTTCGACGCCCGCCGCCACCTACGACTTGCTTGCGACGCGGTTTCGTCTGAGCGTCGATTGGAAGGAAGTGCAATTTTTCTGGGGCGACGAACGATGCGTCCCGCCCGATCACGCCGAGAGCAATTACGCGATGGCAAATCGCACGATGCTGAGCAAGCTCGCGCTCCGGCCGGATCAGGTGCATCGGATGCGCGGCGAAGACCCGCCGGCGTCGGCGGCTGCCGCTTACGAAGATGAATTGCGAAAACGGTTCGGCCTTGACGACGGCGAATTCCCGCGCTTCGACCTGGTGATGCTGGGGCTTGGCGACAATCGCCATATTGCATCGCTGTTTCCGGGCGATCCCGCGATTCACGAAACGCAGCGCCTGGTGGTTGCCGTGGAGGTTGACGCCGAGCCGCGCAATCGCCTCACGATCACGCCGCCGGTGATCAACAATGCGCATCGCGTGATGTTCCTGGTGGCGGGGCAGGGTAAGGCGGCGGCGGTGAAAGATGTTCTGGAAGGGCCGCGAGACCCGGACAAGTTTCCCGCGCAGATCGTTGCGCCACAAGGCGGCGAGGTCATTTGGCTTCTCGACAAAGCCGCCGCCAGCCTGCTTTCGCCGCGCTGAATCAGACAGGCCTCTGCACGGTGGCGCCATAAGGATAGACGCGATGTTTCGATTCGTACTGCGCCACTTCACCGCGATCCTGATCGTTGCCGCAGTCGCCGGCTGGGGGCTGTTTTACCTGCCGCAGACTCCGAGCTGGGCCGTGCTCCGGATGAAGCAGGCCATAGACGCGCGCGACGGCGACGGCGCTTCCCGATACGTCGATTTTGAAAGCGTCGTAAAGCACGCGGGCTACGAGATGGTGCGGAAGCAGGGCGGCAGCGACCCGCTAAGCGCGATGATCGGTAACGCGGCGATCGATCTTTTCAGCAAGCCGATGGCGCAGGCAACGCGGGCGTGGGCGGTCCAGAAAGTCGATGATGGTGCGCGCGAGGTGCAGATGCCCGGCGGGGCCGTGGCGGCCTCGATCGTGCTGTTGCATCGAAACGGCGACACCGCGTTCACGGACTTCAAGGACAACAAGGGGCAGGAGTGGAAAATTTTCATGGCGCGCGGTGAGGACGGCGATTGGCGCGTTACGGAAATCAAAAACATCGAGCAACTGCTGCAAAAACTCGAGCGCGACCGACAAAAGCGCCTCGATGCGCCTTAACGCGCGCGTTACGGGAATGTTTCGCCGGTCCGGCGGGCGCCTGCGTTTACTCCGCGTCCAGCGACGGCTAGAATAGAGTTTACGCGCGGGCGAACCTGTTGGGCTCGGCCGCGCTTTAGCATCCGGCGCAAAATGAGACGTCCAGACATAAGAAATTTAGCAATCGTCGCCCATGTCGATCACGGTAAAACCACTTTGGTCGATGCGATGCTGCGGCAGTCGGGCGTTTTCCGCGCCAACGAGCAGGTGATCGATCGCGTGATGGATTCCAACGCGCTCGAGCGCGAACGCGGCATCACGATCATGGCCAAAAACACCTCGATTCTGTGGGGTGAAACGCGCATCAACATCGTCGATACTCCGGGCCACTCGGACTTCGGCGGCGAGGTCGAGCGCACGCTGTCGATGGTGGACGGCGTGTTGCTGCTGGTCGATGCGTGCGAGGGGCCGCTGCCGCAGACGCGTTTCGTGCTCAAGAAGGCGCTCGAGTGGAACCTGCCCGCGATACTCTGCATCAACAAGATCGATCGCGCCGACGCGCGCGCACCCGAGGTTCTCGACGAGGTGTACGATCTGTTCATCGACCTCGGCGCGAACGAAAGCCTGCTCGATTTCCCGGTGCTCTATACGCAGGCGCGCGCCGGCACCGCATCGCTCAGGCTCGACGTCCCGAGCGAAAACCTGGTTCCGCTGTTCGACGCGATCGTTGCGCACCTGCCCGGCCCCGAAGTCGATCCCGAAGCGACGCTGCAATTTCAGGTCAATAATATCGACTACGATGATTACGTAGGCCGCCTCGCAGTCGGCAGAATCGTCGCCGGCTCGATGACGGCGTCGCAGAACTATTCGCTATGCCGGCGCGACGGCAAGACGGTGGTCTGCAAGGTCGCCCACATCTACGGATGGCAGGGGCTCACGCGCGTCGAACGTGAAACCGCCAGCGCGGGCGAGATAGTGATCGTGGCGGGCGTCGAGGACATCGCGATCGGTGAAACGATCGCCGACCTCGAGAACCCGCGTCCGCTGCCGCCGATTCGCATCGACGAGCCGACCGTGGCGATGACTTTCTCGGTGAACAATTCGCCGTGGGCGGGCCGCGAAGGAGATTTCGTCACCTCGCGGAAGCTGGGCGAGCGAATCGAATTCGAAGCGCGGCGCAACGTGAGCACTCGCGTCGAGCAACTGACGCCTGACGCCTGGCGCGTGATGGGCCGCGGCGAATTGCAGCTCGCGGTGATTGTCGAGACCATGCGCCGCGAAGGCTACGAGATGCAGGTCTCGAAGCCCACCGTCATCACCAAGCAGACCGGCGGCGAGATACTCGAGCCGATGGAGATGCTGGTGATCGACATCCCGTCGGAATGTATCGGCGTGGTCACGCAGATGCTCTCGGCGCGCAAGGGCAAGATGCGCACGATGGTTACCCATGCGAGCAACCGCGTACGGCTGGAATACGACATTCCGGCGCGCGGCCTGATCGGGTTTCGCGGCCGATTTCTCGAAAATACCCGCGGCAACGGTCTGATGAATACGTTGTTCAACGGCTACGCGCCGTGGTCGGGAACGATACGTTCGCGCGCCAACGGGGCGATGATTTCCGATCGCGAGGGCGTCACCACGCCGTACGCGATCTTCCATTTGCAGGAGCGGGGGATATTCTTCGTCGGACCCGGCGAGCCGGTTTACGAAGGGATGATCGTCGGCGAGTATGCCCGTGAGATAAACTTGCCGGTCAACGTTTGCCGTGAAAAAAAGCTCAGCAACATGCGCGCGTCGGGCCACGACGAAGCGATTCGGCTTTCGCCGCCACGGATTCCGACGCTGGATGCGGCGCTGGAATGGATCGACGAGGAAGAGCTGGTCGAGGTCACGCCGAAGTCGGTCCGGCTGCGCAACCGCGTGCTCAAGACGGCGCTCAGGAACAAGCATCGTGCGGGATACATCGACGCGCCGCCGGCGGAGATGGCCGAAAGCAACTGACCGCTTCGTGAGCCGGGCGGATGGCGCCACAGCGGACGTGCGGATCGCGTCACGGCAATCATGAGACTCGTCCGAATCGCCGCGCTTATCGCGCTCATCGTGGCAGTCGTACTCGGCGCTTCGGCGGCGCTGATCGCAGTCAACCAGTCGCGCATCGTCGGTTACGTTCTGGCCTCGGTCCGCAACCGCACCGGCGTCGATATCATCCCGCGCGCCAGCTCCGTTCATCTCGGCACTCACCTGACAGTCGTCCTCGACCAGCCGCAGGTCATCGCCAACGGGCATGAAATCGTCAAGCTGAAGTCGCTCCGCGCCCTCGTCTCGTACCATTCGATTTTCGTCCGCAGCGGGCTTCCACTCTATCGGCTGACCGCGACCAGTCCCGAAATCACGCTGCCTGTAGCCTCTTCCGATGCGACCGCGATCTCCGTGCCGCGTCCGGGGGCGCAAACCATAAGTGCGCTGCAAGACGTGCTGCACGCGCTGACGCAGATCGCGTGGCGCATCGACACGATCGACGCCACGGTGCGCTACGCCGACGGCGCCGAGCTTGCCCACCATGTTGGAATCGTCGCGTACCGCACCCACCGAGAGCCTTTCCTATGGCTGCTCGGGTTCAGCGGCTCGGTACTTGGATCGCCCGTTTCCGGAGCGCAGATAAGCGGGAAGATCAGTCTTGGCACCGGGAAACATTCGCAGCCCGGCGAATTTGCGCATGGGCAGTTGTGGACCTGGGACGTACCGCTGGAAGGAATCGAGGCGGAGGGTTTCAGATTGGCCGGCGCAATACAGGGCAGCCTCAAGTTCTCACTTCATGACGATGGTTCGATGACCGGCGTGACCGACGCGGGTGTGCAGAAGCTGCTGCTCAAGAGCCAGCGGCTCGCCGCGCCAGTCGATCTGGGCGACTACTCGCTCCATGCCGGCTTCGACATCACCGGCGGCAAGTATGCCGTCACGCAGATCGTTTTGCGCCACGTAAACATGGCGGTGCTTTCCGGCGAAACCGAGCTGCGCAAGCCTCAAAGCGAGAAACCGGAGCTGGGAATCCACGTCGGCGGGTTTCATTTCGACGCCGCTGCGCTCAAACAGAAACTGCTGTCGGTCCGCCATCTGCGCGCCGACCTCGTGGATATGCTCCACCGGCTCAATCCCGGCAAGGTCACCGTTGGCGCCGCGACGCTCACCGGCGCCCTCGACGAGATTAAGACGGCGCCGCTCGATGCGATTCGCAAAAATCTGGTGGTCAGCGCGACCATCGAAGACGTCGGTTTCAGAATTCCAACGGATACGAAGCTGCCGCCGGTCGAAAATCTGAGTGCCCAGCTTGATTACTCGAAAGGCTTGCTCACGATCTCGCAAGGCACCGCGAAGTTTGGAAACTCTGCGATCCACGACCTCGTCGCCAACGCCGACCTCGGCAACGGAATCGAGGGCGCGGACTATAAGACCAGCGTGAAGGTGGATGCAGACCTCGCCGAGCTCTATCCGGCCATCGCCAAGTCGCTCGAGTTATATCAACTGAAGGAACGCGAGCGTCTCGAACGTCTGAGCGGCCGCGTCGAAATGGCTGCTACCGCATCTGGAAAGCTGGGCACGACGACCCTGGCTGCGCCCAGCGACTATCAGGTCCGCGCCGACGCCGTCGGCGCCGTTCTCACTATCAAGGGTTCGCCCGGACCGCTCAAGGTTTCACGCGGCACCGTCACCATCGATCCGGGTTCAATCAAGCTCGACCATCTGATGCTGGCGGCGACCGGCGGCGATGCGACGCTGGACGGCGCCGTGAATTTCGCAAAGCAGGGCATCGCCGTGCATGATCTGACGCTGGAACTTCATGATTTTCCGTCGGAAACGTGGTTGGCGGTGCTGGTCGATCCGTCCGACTTCGCGGCGAGCGGGCCGATTGGCGGCAAAGTCGTTGTCAACAGCGACCCCGCCATTCCCGGCGCCATGATACCCGAGGGCAAGCTGACGCTCGCAAAGGGCGGCGTGAAATTCAACTTCCTGCGTTCACCAATCGTGGTTCAAGGTGCGACGCTCACGATGGGTCACAAGCAGCTGCTTTTGTCGATGCCGGGCTCGAAGCTCGAGGACCAGGCGATCAATTTCCGCATCACCGTACCCGACTACACGCATCCATCGATTCGAATCGACGCTACCGTGCAGAAACTCGATCTCGAGGTGATGAACTTTGTGCGGATGCCGTGGTCGCCGGCCACGCCGCCGATCCATTTTCCGGTTCCTTGCAGCGGGCATATCGAAGTGCGGGCGGGAAATCTCGGCGCCTTTCAGATGAGCGACATCAAGACCGATTTTACGCGCGGCCCGGCCAGCGATTGGCACGTTTATAACATGAGCGCGACCGCTTATCGCGGAAAGATGAAGCTCGATCTCACCGGCCGTGCTCCGGACAACTGGATCCACATGACGGGCAGCGCCACCGACATGGACCCTGCGCCGCTCTTCATGCTGGGCGGCAAGAACAAGCAGTCGCCGTTGCTGGGTCATCTTTTTCTCGCGATCGATCTGTGGGCCAACACCGACACAAACTTCTTCGAAACTCTGGCCGGCGACATGTCGGTGACGGTCAGAGACGGAACCCTCAACAAGTTTACGCTGCTTTCGCGCCTGCTCAGTTTTATCGACATCAAGAATTGGCTGAGCGCGCAAATTCCTGACCCGCGTGTCAATGGCGTCCCGTTCAAAACGCTCATCGCCGATTTCAAGGGCGAGAGGGGGCTCTTCTACACGGATAATTTCGTGCTGCGGGGCCCAGTGATGGATGTCACGGCGAACGGCAGCGTTCAGTTCGGCACGGGCGCGCTCGACATGCAGGTTGGCATGTTTCCGTTCGACACGGTGGATTGGGTGTTGAACCACATTCCACTGATCGGAGAACGCATCGGTGCGGGCACGGGTAAACTGGTCGCGGCGTACTTCCACGTGAGCGGCCCGGTGAGCGACCCGTCGATCACGCCGAAGCCAATCACGTCGGTGGCGGAGTTCGTCAAGAAAACCCTCGGGATGCCGATAAATATCATTCGTCCGAACACGATCAAGTGAGCCCGTCGCGGCCAGCGCTGATCGTATTTTGCCGTGAGCCCGTCGCGCGTCAGGCCAAGACCCGGTTGATCGGAGCAATGACGGCCGCAGCCGCGGCAGCATTGTCCGACGCGTTCATTCGCGACGCGCTCGCCAAGGCAGTCTCGATCGGCCCCTCCCGGATCATTATCGCGGCGAGTGCAGCGGGTGGTGTCGAGCGCAGCAAATACTTCCGGCGGCTCGCGCGGCGATTCGGCGCCGAACTGATCGATCAAGGAGACGGGTCGTTGGGCAAGCGGATGGCGCGGGCGCTCGAACCATTTTCATCTTCCGGCGCGCTGCTAATCGGCACCGATACGCCCTCGCTTCCGGGTGCGCTGCTGGCGGCCAGCCTCGGCGCCCTTCGCCGCAGCCGGGTTCTGATCGCGCCGAGTCTCGATGGCGGCTACTACGCACTCGGCGTGCGCGGCGCGATGCCCCCGATCTTCACCGCGATCCGATGGGGCAGCGGCGGCGTGTTCGATTCAACCGTAAAGCGTCTCAAACGCGCCGGCATTCGGTACGCGCTGGGTCCGGCTTGGTATGACGTCGATCGATGGGCCGACGTGATGCTGCTGGCGGCGCATCTGCGATTGTTGGCGGGAGCGCGCCATCGCGGGGGCGCGTCGCCATGCCCCGCGACCGAGTCCGTTCTCGATCAGCTTGGAGTCCTGCGCCACGATCGCTAGAGTACCCCGATGCGCGGCAAGACGACCGCCGATTCATGATTGAGCTGATTCTCTACACACGCAACGACTGCGAGTTGTGCCGGGAGATGGAAGAGACGATTACGGCCGAACTTCCGAAATTCGACGCGCGTCTCCAGCGGATCGAGATCGACGGCGACCCCGGCCTCGAGGCGCGCTTCGGAGTCGAAGTGCCGGTTCTGTTCGTGAACGATCGCAAGGCGTTCAAGTATCGATGCACTCCCGGCGAGTTGCACAAACGCCTGGCACGCGAGGTGCGTGGCTGAGATGCCGCTTCGAACGCCGCATCGTCTGAAGGCGGTGCTCGTGACCACGGGCAGCGAGGAGCAGGCGGTCTCCATCGCGCGTGTGCTGGTGGGCGAAAGGCTGGCGGCCTGCGTCAACATCGTCGGACCGATTCGATCCATTTATCGATGGCGCGATGCGGTCGAAGACGATCGCGAATACCTGCTGATTGCGAAGACCCGCGCCACTCTTTACATCAAACTGGAGAAGCGTGTGCGCGAGTTGCATACCTACGAGATGCCGGAAGTCCTGGCGTTGAATGCGGATCGCGGCTCGCCCCCGTACGTCAAGTGGGTGCTTGAATCGACCGGCCCGCCCCGCGCACCTGCGAAGAAGGGTCCGCCGAAACGCGCAACGAATCTTCGCGGAGGTTCCCAATGATCAAGATTGCGATTGCCGGCGCCGGCGCGATTACCGAACGCGCGCACATCCCGGCGCTCCGGAGCATCGCCGACGCCCAAATCATCGCGATACAGAGCCGCACCGCTGACAAGGCCGAGCGCGTTGCACGGGCGATTTGGCCGGGTGACGCAGGCCGGCCGAACGTCTATTCCGATTTCGACGAGATGTTGGCGCGCGAGCGTCCCGACGCGGTCGGAATCTTCACGCCGAATTATTTGCATTGCGAATTTACTGTAAAGGCGCTCAGCGCGGGCGCGCACGTCCTCGTGGAAAAGCCGATGGCGCCGACTGCCGCCGCGGCGCGCACGATGGTCGATGCGGCGGCGAAGGCTCGGCGGGTGCTGATGGTCGCGATGCAGCAGCGCTTCGGCGGAATCGAGCGCGCTATCAAGGACGCCGTCACGAGCGGGGCGATTGGCAGACCTCATTTCATTCGCGCGCGCCTTTCGCATGGCGGACCCGAGTCCTGGGCGCCGGGACAGAAGTGGTTCACGACGGCTTCGGAAGCAGGTGGCGGCGCGATGCTCGATCTTGGCGTTCATGTCGCCGATCTTGCAATCTGGATCATGGGCGAGATCGATTCCGTGTCGGGACAGGTTTGCATCCTGGCCAAACAGATCGAAGTCGAGGACACGGGCGCGATGATTATCCAGTTCAAGTCGGGTGCGATCGGCGTGGTCGAGGCGAGTTGGAGCAGCATGCCGCCGTTGTCGGCAATCGAGATTTACGCAAGCGAGGGCAGGGCGATGGCGGGTTATCCACGCCAGGACATCTCGATTCTGAAGGCCGACGGCAGTCCGGCGCCGGGGTTCTCGCGCGGCGACGTGATGAGTCGTTTCGATCCACGCGATCTGCTCGCTCCGTTTCGCGAGCTCGCGGCAAACTTCGTGGGTGCGATTCAAGGCCGGGTGAAACCTTCGCCCGACGGGAACGACGGACTGCGCGCGGTCGAGGCGGTCGAGGCTTGCTATCGTTCGTCGCGGACCGGGAGTCGAATCAAGCTGCCGCTCGATTCATAATTCACACATGTTTCGCGAATCGATCAAAAAGATGGCGGCGTACCGGCCCGGCGAGCAGCCGCGCCCGGGCCAACGCTTAATCAAGCTCAACACCAATGAAAACCCGTATCCGCCGTCGCCGCGGGTGCGCCGCGCGGTTGCGAAAGCGATGGCAGGTTCGGCGATCCGCCTGTATCCGGCGCCGCGCGCCGATGAATTCGTGGCGAGCGCCTCGCGAATCTACTCGATACCGCAAAGCATGATCATGGCGGGCAACGGCTCGGACGAACTGCTCGCGATGGTGTTTCGTGCGACGCTCGGAAGCGGCGACACTGTGGCATATCCGGTTCCGACGTATTCGCTGTACGACACGTTGGCGCTGGTGCAGGAGGCGCGAATCATTCACTGTCCGGTCGGCGCCGACTTCGAGCTGCCGCTCGACGCGCTGGCGCAGGCGCGCGCCAATCTCACGATCGTGTGCAGTCCCAATTCGCCGTCGGGTAGCTCGACTCCCACCCGCAGCCTGGGCGTGCTGGCAAAACGCCTGGACGGCAGATTGCTCGTGATCGACGAAGCGTACGCGGACTTTGCCGAAGAGAACGCGCTCGGCCTGGTCCGGCGCCATCGCAACGTTGTAGTTCTGCGCACCCTGTCGAAGTCCTATTCGCTGGCCGGGATGCGGCTGGGCCTGTGTTTTGCGCATCCGCCGGTGATCGACGCGCTGCTGAAGGTCAAGGATTCGTACAACTTGAGCCGGGTCGCGCTCGCCGCGGGGGCCGAAGCGCTGCGCGACTCCGGTTGGATGCGCCGCAATGTCGCAAAGGTAATTCGGACGCGCGCTCTGACCGAGGCGCGGCTGCGCAAGCTTGGCTTCGTGGTACCGCCGTCGCAGGCGAATTTCGTGCTCGCGCGGATGTCGGGCCGCGACATGGCGCCCGTCACGCGAGGGTTGCGCCGGGCCGGAATCCTGGTCCGGCATTTCGCAACACCGTTGCTTCAGGACGCTATCCGAATCTCGATTGGAACTCCGGCCGAGATGGCCGCGCTGTTCAAGGCGCTCGAGCCGTTGGTCCGCGCAACTCCATCGAAATCGAAGCGCCGCATCCATACGTGAGCCGGTTGAATTTGATGGCGGCGATCAAGCGTCTGTTCGGGAATTTCCGTTCGTCCCGCCAATCCGAAAAGAAGTCCGAATCCGAATCGCGTTCATCGATTCAATGGGTAGCGGCCGGGCTGGGAAATCCCGGCGAAGAATACTCGCGCGCGCGTCACAACGCCGGGTTCATGACAATCGATCGAATCGCGAGAGCAAGAGGCGCCGGAATGAGCCGGCGGAGATTCAAAGGCGTCACCGCTGAAGTCATGCTGGCCGGAAAGCCGGCGATACTCGTCAAGCCGCAGACTTTTTACAATCTAAGCGGTGAATGTATTTCGGACCTGCTCGGATATTTCAAAATTGCTCCCGAGCACCTGATCGTGGTGCATGACGAACTCGACCTCGAAGCGGGCCGACTCAGAATCAAACAGGGGGGCGGCGATGCCGGCAACCGCGGCGTTCGTTCAATCGCGGAGTCGCTTGGAACAACGGACTTCATTCGGGTCAGAATAGGAATCGGCCGGCCGCCGGAGAACGAAGAAAACAAGGACTACCTGCTCCGTCCAATGACCGCCGCCGAAGGACAGGCGCTCACGCCGATCCTCGAGCGTGCAGCGAGCGCGGTCGAGGCGATCGCGGAGCACGGACTCGAAGCCGCAATGAATCGCTACAATCATCGCGGCTAGAACGTGTTCAGCGACCGCGCGGATAACAAATTGTCCGATAGTATAATCATTCTGTTGACTTGGCGACTGGCGCCGCGCTAGAGCAATCAAAGACTGGAGCCCTCGTCGCGTTGGGCGGGTAAATTTCGCGTCCCGTTCGGATGGCTGCGCTATTCGTGCAGACGCGAGAGGGGCCTGGGTTAGCCCCCGTCGGCCACACGCTGCGTGCGGTCTCATAATTTTGCATCGGGGGAATAGGGGGCTGCCCATGTTTGATGAAAACAAGACCCGCTTCAGAAGAGCGGAGGAAGCTCTGCGCTTTTATTTCCGCTTGCGCGAGCTGCTTCACAGCGGACGGACGAGACGGTTGGTGGCGGACGAATTGCCGGTGGATGCGTGCACGGTGGCTGCCAACGCATTCGACGACTACCAATGTATCGGATGGTGCATGCGAGGTCTCGACGAGATCCCGCTGTGGCTGCTCAGCGAACTCTACGGGCCGACCTGCTTCGGCGTGCGTCGGCGCACATTTTCGCACGCCTGCAAGGCAGGCAGGCTGGAGTTCCCGGACCACGAGTTCCGGCTGCGCGAAGTCGGCATTCTCCACGAGCATGCACTCGGCGTGGTGGAACGAAGGTTGCGGAGGCTCGGCATGATCCCCGTCCGCCAGCTGCAAGGCGTGCATGACAGTCGCCGCCGCATTCGGACCGCGGGCAAGCGAGCGCACTATACAAGGCAGGCGAGCGGCTAATCGCGGATAATCCGCGCGCAGCGAGTCCGATAGCAGTGGCGGGCGGGCTATTCCGCGCCGTCAATAATCCTGTACGCTTGAGGGCCACTGGAACTCCGGCGAACGGAATTGACGAATCGGAACGTGAACGAAAATCAGGCGAATGAACAGGCTGCCGCGCTCGCCAGGGGCAGCAGCGAGGTCATTTCTCCGGCCGAGCTCGCGGCCAAACTCGCGCTCGGCCGGCCGCTCAGGATCAAGCTCGGGATGGATCCGACCGCGCCCGATCTGCATCTCGGTCACAGCCTGACGCTCAAGAAGCTGCGCGACTTTCAGGATGCGGGCCACACTGTAATTTTCCTGGTCGGCGACTTCACGGCGATGATCGGCGATCCCACCGGACGCTCCGAGACGCGAAAGCCGCTGTCGCGCGATCAGATCGAGAGCAACGCGGAAACCTATCGCGCACAGGCGTTCAAGATTCTCGATCGCGAGCGCACCGAGGTTCGCTTCAACAGCGAGTGGATGAATGAAATGGGCGTGCGCCGCCTGATCGAAATTGCGGCGAAGGTGAGCGTCGCCCGTCTATTGGAGCGTGACGACTTCGAGAAGCGGCTCGCGGAGCAGGAGCCGCTGTTCCTGCACGAACTGCTCTATCCCGTGATTCAGGGTTACGATTCGGTCGCGCTGGAAGCGGATCTCGAGATTGGCGGCACCGATCAGAAGTTCAACATGCTGGTTGGCCGCGAGCTGCAAAGACACTTCGGACAAGCGCCGCAAGCGGTGATGACGATGCCGCTGCTCGAAGGTCTCGACGGCGTGCGCAAAATGTCCAAGTCATACGGAAACTACGTCGGGCTGACCGACAAGCCCGAGGACATGTACGGCAAGCTGATGTCGGCGCCCGATCAACTGATGGTTCGATACTACGAGTTGCTCACGAAGGCCGCGCCGGAAGAGATCGCGGCGGTGAAGTCGGGCGGATTGCATCCGATGGAAGCGAAAAAACGCCTCGCCCGCGCGATCGTCGCCGAATACCACGGCGCACGCGCCGCAAATCGCGCCGAGCAATACTTCGAGAGCAAGTTCCAGCGCCGGGAAATTCCCGCCAGCGCGCAGGTGTATCGAATCGCCGAGGATCTGTGGATTTGCGAACTGATGAAGCAGTTACAGTTCACGCCTTCGACCAGCGAGGCGCGGCGCCTGGTGAGCCAGGGAGCGGTGCGGGTGGACGGCCGCACGATAACCGATGTGAATTTTCGCTTCGTGCCGGGCGAGCACAAGGTGCTCGAAGTGGGCAAGCGTCGAGTGGCGCGGATTGAGCCCTGACAGGCGCGCCCGAGCGGTCAGTCTCTCTTGTCCTTTTCTGCCAGAGCCACTGCTTCGCGGAGCTTTTCCATGGTGCGGCCGAGAGCCTTGGTGTAGCGCTGCTTGGTCCAGGTCTCCTTGGTCCGCATCTTGAGCCATCCAAGCTTGACCGCGTCGGGTTTGTTGCCCATCTCGCCGGTGGAAACCTCGATGATCGCGCGTTCTTCGAGATTGAGCGATTCGAGCACTTCGCGCTTGAGGTTCTGCAGAAATCCGGACTTGAGGTCGATATCGATCTTCATCGAAAATACACTTCCATCACCTGAGCCTAAACCATCGCATGCGCCTCCTCAACGGCTTGGCATCGGCAAGGGCGACCCCTGCACCCAATGATAAGATAAGGATGCGGGTTTCGCCCGGTTACAAAGGCTGACCGCCATCAACAAGGCGGTTGCGCGCGACCCGATGGCTGCCCGCGGCGAATTCCTCAAGGGAATCGGCGGGCCGCCAGCAAAGGGCAGTTGAAAAGTTGAAGAGGTGAAGCGCGAGTTCGGCTATTCCTCTTCAACCGCCTGGCGAATCGCGTTCAAGATGAACAAGAACTGATTCGGCGCCGACACGCGGCCGAGCATGCTCACCTTCTGCAGGACCTTGAGCTCCCGATCCGTCACCTTGTGACGCGCCAGCATCCCGCGATCGTGCACAAACTTGCTCCATGCGTTTTCCTGCCGTTTGGCGGGCGCAGGCTCGTAATTCTTACCGACTAGCCAATGCGCCTCGGGATGCGCCAGCAGGAACAGCCGCTGCTTGTCGAGCGCGAGCGTATCCGCCAGCCGCGAGAGCAGCGACAGGGAAGGGCGGCGCCGTCCGTTTTCGAGATAGGCGACGTGGCTGGCCTTGACCCCGAGTTTGCGCGCAAGTTCGCGCTGGGTGTAGGCATAAGCGCCGCGACGCTGTTTGAGGACCTGACCGAGAGTTTCTTTTTTCATAGTTCGTATTCCGCCAGTAGTGCCCATCGGAGTTTTGCGTAGTGGATCATCCCGGTCAGATAATGGAAGCACTGGCCGGGCGGTAGTGAAGCGCCAAAATCAAATCCGCACAATTCCCGCACGTGCTCGCGAGTCCGCGCAAACGCCGGGTCGGGAATCCTGTCGGCGCCCGCGATGAACCCCCAATCGCGCGGCGTCGCGAAAATTCTGCGCGCGAGCGGTTCGGGATACGCCGCAAGGCTCACGATCACGTCCGCCGCGAGTTCCGCCGGTTCGGCAAGATGACGGCGAAGGGCACCGTTAAAGTAATAATGAACTCCGTCGCCGGCGTGCCCCGTAACCTTCGCCGTCACGTGATGGCCTATCTCATGCACGAAGGTTGTCGAGACCGCGCCCGGATGATGTGCGGTGTTGAGATAAATGAGCGGATGCTTCAGCGCTTCGGGGGTTTTGTCCACGTAAAAGCCTCGTAGCGCCATGCCTTCGGGTCCCCGATAAGGGGTGGCCTGAAGATGGATACGCAGGTCCGACGAAAGCGCGGCGAGCTGGTTGAGCGTCACGGCCCGAAACTGTTCGCGGTTCAGCTGCGGCCATATCTTCCTCGCCTCGCGGATAATGGCGCGCAACGTGCGGTAATCGAGCACCGGGCGCATGGCGCACACGTAGTCGAGGCGCGCCAATTCCCTTACTTCCCTTAGTGGCTTCTTCCATTCGTCAATTTCGCTGTGGCCAGCTTTGCGCGCCCTGTACGTCGTCAGAACCTTTTGGACAAGTCAGCAATCGATTTAAGAGAGGATCTGGCCCATCTGGGTTGAGGTTGAGGCTGCAGTTGAGTAGTGCAGCCGGCGACGTTGGTCGAG